>JAHFTI010000156.1:5862-8554 GCA_023265535.1 Opitutaceae bacterium | reverse complement strand
TGGTGAAGGCGCTCGCGTGCAAATTCCTCGAGGACCTTCCCCTGCGCATCCCGCGCCTCGAGCGCGAGCTGGAGGCGGGCAGCCTCGACGCCGCGCTCAACACCTCGCACGGCATCGGCGGCGCCGCGGCCAACATGGGCGCACCGGCCCTGCGCGCGGTCGCCAGGCGCATCGAGGACGCCTGCAAGGCGGGGGACCTGGCGGCGGCGCGCGCCAGTATCGACGATTTGAATACACAGTTCGCGGAGCTGGCCCCCGTGCTGCGCGCCATGGCCGGCAGCTGAGCGGAATGGAGCGGGGTCACATCTATACACTTTATACGCAACCGGTCGCGACCGGTTGCGTGTAAAGTGTATAGATGTGACCCCTTCCGGAGCCCTGGCTCCTGCCCACCTTCCTCAGAACGTGTGGATGAAGAGGCCGGAGCGCAGCTTCGGCTCAAACCAGGTGCTCTTCGGGGGCATGATCTGGCCGGCGTCGGCGATGTCCATGAGCTGGGCCACCGTCGTCGGGTACATCGAGAAGGCCACCCCGCCCTGGCTGTCCACGCGCTTGACGAGCTCGCCCGTGCCGCGGATGCCGCCGACGAAGTCGATGCGCTTGCTGGTGCGCGGGTCGTCGATGCCGAGCAGCGGGGCCAGGAGCTTGTCCTGGAGCACGCTCACGTCGAGGCGCGAGACCGGGTCGGCGTTCGGGTCGACCGGGCACTGCAGGCCGTACCACTTTCCGCCGAGGTACATGCTGACCTTGCCGCCGACGGTCGGCGTGGGCTCGACGCCCTCGATCAGGCCGAAGCTCGCCTTGACCTTGGCCAGGAAGGCCTCGGCGCTGAGTCCGTTGAGGTCGAAAACGATGCGGTTGTAGGGGAGAATCTTGAGCTCGGCGGCGGGGAAGAGCACGCAGAGGAACCAGTTGTAGTCCTCGAGGCCGGTGTGCTGCGGGTTGCGCTCGCGGCGCAGGCGGGCCACGCGGGCTGCGCTGGCGGCGCGGTGGTGGCCGTCGGCGATGTAGCTGACGGGAACGCTGCCGAAGGCCTTGATCCACTCGGCGCCGCCGGGGATGCGCCAGCTGGTGTGGCGGATGCCATCGGGAGCGACGAAGTCGTGCTGCGGGGCGGTCTTCACGAGGGCGGCGACGAGGGCGTTGATCTCGGCGCTGTCGCGGTAGGTGAGGAAGACCGGGCCGGTGTCGGCGCTGAGGGTGTCGATGAGGCGCGTGCGGTCGTCCTCCTTGTCCTTGCGGGTCTTCTCGTGCTTCTTGATGAGCTCGGCATCGTAGTCCTCGACGTTGCAGACGGCCACCACGCCGCGCTGCACATGGGCGCCCATGGTCTGCTGGTAGAGGTAGAGCGAGGGCTCGCCCTCGCGCACGAGGGCGCCGGCCTGCTGCAGCTTGCCGAAGTTTTCCTTCGCCTTGTTGTACACGGCGGCGCTGTACGGATCGGTGTCGGCGGGAAGGTCGATTTCCGCGCGGTCGACATGGAGGAGGCTGTTGGGCTTGCCGGCGGCCAGTGCGGCGGATTCAGCCGCATTCACCACGTCATAGGGAACACACGCCACCTCGGGCGCGAGCTGAGGGACGGGAACGAGTCCTTTGAAGGCACGGATACGCATAGGGAGCGTGTTCTTTACCGGAGGAGGGACGCGCGGCAACAGGGAAATGAGACTTCCCCGAAGCGCGTTCCGCATCCATGCTGGACGCATGACTATCGACTCCCCCGATCTCCTTGCCCGCTTCCTGCGTTACGTGCAGATCGAGACCCGCAGCGACCATGCCAGCGAGGCCTCCCCCAGCACCCCCTGCCAATGGAATCTCCTGCGCCTGCTGGCGGCCGAGCTCACCGAGCTGGGTGCCGCCGAGGTGGAGGTGACGCACGACGGTTTCGTGCTGGCCACGCTCCCCGCGACCACGAAGAAGGCGGGCGTGCCGACGATCGCCTGGTTCGCCCACGTCGACACCGCCACCAACCTCCCGGGCGGCGCCAAGCCCATCGTGCACAGGAACTACGACGGCCGCGAACTGCGCCTGCCCGACGATCCCAGCCAGGTCCTCTCGCCGGCCACCAGCGTCGAGCTGAAGAACGCCATCGGCAAGGATCTCATCACCGGCTCCGGACTCACCCTGCTGGGTGCCGACGACAAGGCCGGTGTGGCCATCGTCATGGCCACGGCGCGCCACCTGCTCGCCCACCCGGAGATCCCGCACGGCCGCATCCGCCTCTGCTTCAACCCCGACGAGGAGATCTCGCGCGGCGTCAAGACGCTCGACCTCAAGCAGCTGGGGGCCGACTTCGCCTACACGCTGGATGGCGACAAGCCGGGCGAGCTCAATTTCGAGACCTTCAGCGGCGACGCCGCCACCGTGACCATCGAGGGAGTGGCCTCCCACCCCGGCTACGCCAAGGGCATCATGGTCAATGCACTGCGCCTCGCCGGCCGCCTCATCGCCAGCCTGCCGCTCGACCGTTCCCCCGAGCAGACCGACGCCAAGCAGGGTTACATTCATCCGGCGGAGCTCACCGGCAGCAATGAGAAGGCGGAGATCCATTTCATCCTGCGCGACTACGAGCTGGCCGGCCTCGCCGCGCACGGCGAAACCCTGCGCCGCCTGGCCGCCGAACTGGCCGCCAGCGAGCTGCGCGCCAAGATCGAGGTGAAGATCCACGAGCAGTACCGCAACATGCGCTACTGGC
>JAHFTI010000156.1:3732-5852 GCA_023265535.1 Opitutaceae bacterium | reverse complement strand
TGTGTCCCAACCTCTTCACGGGCATGGAGGAAATCCACAGCCAGCGCGAGTGGGTCACGCTCCAGGACATGGCCCTCTCGGCCACGATGTTGGTGCAGCTCGCCCAGGTCTGGGAAGAGAAAGGCGCCTGAGCCCGGATTGAGCCACAGAGGCACGGAGCCAAGCCGTCTTGGGGAATCGTCTGTCAGGGCAGTTCCATTGACGCATGAGTGCTCCCTGCCCAAGCCCATACACGTGCCCTCCATACTCAGAGATCCGACCTCCGTGCACTCTGTGTCTCTGTGATTCCCCCATGGATAGGGAGGCTTAAAGGCAATCCATACTTCCCCCTCCAGCCCGGATCCACCCCGATCCGGGCTTTTTTGCGCCCCTTTTCAGCGTTTGCGAATCCTCAGCTCAGTACCGAGGTAAAGAAACTCAATGGAAACGCCACATTTCTTAACAAACGATTTTTCCCGAGTGAAAAGGCTCCACGCATGAAGATGTTGCCCATGTGATTAAACACTAAATCACCAACAGGACGCCTAATGAATGAGATGAAATAGGACAAAAAATCTCCATTTGTTGGAAAGGCATCTCCTATCAGGTCGGGACCTGAGCCCCTACAGTGAGTCCATCGGAGGCCCCTTTAACCCCTTCAGGGTGTCCTGTCCGATCCCCCTGACAAAACCAACCGAATGAACCACAAACGTGTTCCTGCGGGCACCCTGCTCGCGCTCGCGCTGGCTGCTGCCGCGCCCATGATGACCGCCCAAACCGCCGCGACCCCCGTCGCAGCGCCTGAGGACGATACCGCAATCGAGATGTCGCCCTTCTCCGTGTCCGCCACCGAGGACCAAGGCTACAGCTCCAAGTACACCCTGGCTGGCACCCGTATCCGCACCGAACTGAAGGACGTTGGCTCCTCCGTCTCGGTCTATACGAGCCAGTTCCTGGACAACACCGGCTCGAGCAATGCCGAACAGCTGCTCGTGTACACCACCAACACGGAAGTCGCAGGCCAAGGCGGCAACTTCCTGGGCATGGGCGACGGCTCCGAGCTCACCGCCACGAACCGCACCAGCTCCATTGCCATCACCCGCGTGCGTGGCTTGGCCGAGGCGGACAACACCCGCGACTTCTACCTGTCGGACATCCCTTGGGATTCCTACAACGTGGGCCGCATCGACATGCAGCGCGGCCCGAACTCGATCCTCTTCGGCATCGGTTCGCCCGCCGGCATCATCAACGGCTCGCTCAACGCCGCCTCCCTCAAGGACTCGAACAAGGTCGAAAACAAGCTCGATAACTTCGGCAGCTTCCGCGCCTCGTTCGACATCAACAAGGTGATCTCCAAGGGCGAGTTCGCCGTGCGCATCGCCGGCCTCTACGACGGCACCAAGTACAAGCAGGACCCTGCCTTCCGCACCGACCGCCGCGTGTACTCCGCGCTGCGCTGGGACCCGAAATTCCTCAAGACGGACAGCGCCAAGACCTCCATCAGCGCCAACGGTGAGAAGGGCGGCATCCGCTCCAACAACCCGCGCCTGACCCCGACGCTCGACGCCATCACCCCCTGGTTCAGGAACATGGCCAAGGCCACCTACGACGCCAGGACCTCCGCGGTCGCCGCCGGCAGCAACTTCTGGCTCGGCGCCCCCGGCCAGCGCGTCTGGGACGGTGTCGTCACCGCCTTCGACAAGAGCGGCACCCAGGGCATCACCTACTCCGCCTCCCTGCGCAACTGGCCGAACACGGGCACCACGCCCCCGTCCAGCGCCGTGGGCGACAACACCCTGCGCGGCATCAATGCCTACAACAACTACGCCACGCGCGCCAACCTGCCCTTCTCCGACATCAACGCCTACAAGGCGGTCTCGCTGACGGACGCTTCGGTGTTCGACTTCTACAACAACCTGATCGAAGGCCCCAACAAGCGCGAGTGGAACAACTTCGAGGCCTACAACATCACGGTCAACCAAAGCTTCCTCAACGACAAGCTCGCCTTCAACCTCGCCTACGACCACCAGAACGCCAAGTGGGGCTACGAGAACTTCCTCTCGGGCGACGGCGCGCAGATCACTGTCGACATCATGAAGACGCTGCTCGACGGCAGCGCCAACCCGAATGTCGGCAAACCC
>JAHFTI010000156.1:0-3722 GCA_023265535.1 Opitutaceae bacterium | reverse complement strand
AGGTCATGCGCGCACAGGCCTACTATGACCTTAACTTCAAGGACTTCTGCGACAAGGACTCCTTCATCGCCAAGCTCTTCGGCCGCAACACCCTGACCGGCCTCTTCAGCCGCCAGACCGCGGACAACGAGAACCGCAGCTACAACCGCTTCTACCTGCCCTCGACCTTCGCGCCCAACGCCAAGGCGGGTGCGGTCGGCCAAGCCTCGCGCGACAATATCTTCTACATGTATCTGGGTGACAGCCTCTCCGGCGCATCCTCGGCCTCGGGTGCCAACCTGCAGGGTGTGAAGAAGTTCATCGCCCCGGCCAACACCACCATCAACTACTACAACAACAGCACGAACGCCTGGCAGCAGGTGTCGATGTCGACCTGGAACAACGATACCCTGTCGGACTCCGACAAGACCTATCGCACGGCACGCAAGTACCGCCAGACCATCGACTCCAGCGTGCTCGTGTGGCAGGGCTTCTGGCTCGACAACACCGTGGTGCCGATGTTCGGCTGGCGCAAGGACACGGAGAAATTCCGTGACGCCGGCAATCCCCCCAGCCTGGGCGACGGCCTGATCGATCCGCAGAACGCCAGCTGGGCGCTCGGCACGACCGGCACCAACTCCGGCATCAGCCGCACCTACAGCCTCGTGCTCCACCTGCCCAAGAGCCTGCGCGCCAAGCTCCCGGGCAACATGGACATCAGCCCCTTCGTCAACCAGTCCGAGAATTTCAAGCCCGACGCCAGCCGTCGCGACATCCGCGGCAACCAGGTCGCCAGCCCGCAGGGCAAGACCAAGGAGTTCGGCGTGGCGATCTCGCTGCTCGACGACCGCCTGGGCCTCAAGTGGACCCACTACAAGACCACGGTGGTCAACGCCTCGGTGACCGACCAGATCGGCGGCCAGTACCTCATCGGTGCGGTCGAGGCCTGGGGCCAGCGCGCCGCCTACAAGTTCAAGAACGAGCCGGGCACCTGGCCGGCGAGCGACATCTATGGCACCTCCAGCACGGGCAAGCCCGTGACCTGGCGTCCGGCCGGTCCGCTCAAGAAGAACAGCGAGGGTGCCTTTGCCTACACGCAGGCGGAGCTCGATGCCGCCTACGCCAAGGAGCAGGCCTCCATCAACGACTGGTTCGCACACCAGGTCCCGAGCGACTTCCAAAGCGCCTGGGCCCTGACGAACTACAGCTCGGCGAGCTACGGTGGCGACACCAACTACGGTGCCTCCGGCCTGACGGTCACGGGCGACACCGAGTCGAAGGGTGACGAGTTCGAGATCTATGCCAACCCGATCAAGGGTTGGGATGTCTCGATCAACCTCTCGAAGACCTCGGCGCGCCGCTACAACCTCGCGAAGAGCTACACCGACTGGATCACCGAGCGCTGGAACCTCTTCAAGGGCCCGATGGGCGACATGCGCCTGTGGGGTGGCGCCGACGACTCGAGCGCGGATCCGACCCACGATGGCGAAACCGCCCGTGGCAAGTTCAAGCGCGAGACCATGGCGGGCTACAACCTGTGGAACGCCCTGCAGAACTCCGACGTGCCCGAGCTGCGCCCCTGGCACTTCAACATCGTCAACAACTACAGCTTCCAGGAAGGCGCCCTCAAGGGCCTGAATGTCGGCGCCAGCTACCGTTGGCAGCAGGCGAGCACCACGGGCTTCCCCGTGATCTCGGATGCCAACGGCGTGCATGTGTACGACATCAAGAACCCCTACAAGGGCAAGTCGGACGATGCGGTCGACCTGTGGATCGGCTACAAGAAGCGGTTGACCAGCAAGATCGATTGGCGCGTGCAGGTCAACGTGCGCAACCTCTTCGCGAACAAGAGCCTGATTCCCGTCACCGTCCAGCCGGACGGCAGCCCGGGCGCCTACAGGATTCCGGAGCCGCGCGGCATCACGCTCACGAACACCTTTGAGTTCTAAGAGGACTCAAACTGAGATCTGGTTCAAGGGGCCCGCCCTGCTTCAGGCAGGGCGGGTTACCGGAAAGGGGGTCAGGTTGCCCCCTCCGCAAATTAATAAGGCCGGGGCGCTGTCGCCCCGGCCTTTTGTTTTTCTATTTTATTGAGTTAAGAATCCCTGGCTGCTTTTCAGCGGCCAAAGACTCGCTTCCAGGTGCTCCGGTACGAAACCGGGGCCATGGCAATCAGGGCTCCCGCAGAAGCCCAGGCGAACAGGGTGTCGACCTTGGTCAGGTCGAAACGCAGACCCGCCAGGAGCAGGAAGGTAGCGGCGATGCCGACTACGATCAGCGTGATGGTGAGAGCTTCATTCTTCATATATGTGTTTGGTGTTGTGCACCCATTGCTGAGTGCGAGTGCAGTATACACCCGTCTTGCTATAGCGGAAATATTCGTTAGCTATCCAAACCATAGTTAAAATCTATGGAATTCCAGCAACTTCGTTATCTGGTCGCCGTCGCCGAGACGGAAAACTTCACCCGGGCCGCCGAGCGTTGCCATGTGGCCCAGCCCTCGCTGAGCCAGCAGATCATCAAGCTGGAAAGAGAATTGGGACATAAGCTCTTTCACCGCCTGGGGCGGCGGGCGGTCATGACTGAGGCGGGCATGGTATTCCTGCAGCGGGCGAGGCGCATGCTGCTGGAGCTCGACGACGCCACGCGCGAGATGCGCGACAGCGACCAGATCGACCGCTCCATCACGGTGGGCACCATTCCCACGCTCGCCCCCACCCTGCTCCCGCCGCTGCTGGCCCTGTGCAAGACGCGTTTCCCGCAGCTGGAGGTGAACGCCACCGAGGATTTCCGCGACGACCTCATCCAGGGCGTGATCGACGGACGCCTCGACCTGGCGATCATGGCCCTGCCCGTGGCGGACCCGCGTCTCGATTCGGAAGCGCTGTTCTCCGAGCCGCTGCTGCTGGCCGTGGGCAAGAGCCATCCGCTGGCCTCGAAGTCCAAGGTGGAGGTGGAGGACATCAAGGCGGAACGTTTTGTGATGATGGGCTCGCGCTCCACGCTGGCGGCGGAGATCCGGCGTTTCTGCGGCGATGAGCAGTTCGAGCCGCGGATCGCCTACCATTGCGCGCAGATCGCCACCGTGAAGGCGCTGGTGGCGCAGGGGGTGGGCATCACGATCCTGCCGAAGGGCACGATCACGGCCGAGGACCGCGCACGCATCATCAGCAAGCCCCTGCTGGGCCGCAACCCGGCGCGCGACATCGGCATCATCCGCCACCAGTCGCGTTACCAGAGCCGGGGCGCGGAGCAGTTCCTCAGCGTGTTGCGCGCGCACACGAAGGCGTCGGGCCTGCCGCGCAACGAGGAACCCACGCGCTAGGCGTATTCCGCACTTGGCAGGATGGCGGCTGAAGGGCCGTTATGCCTTCGTCCATGTCCAACACCGTCCCGCTTTCCACCCGCCATGAGAGGATCGTCCTGATCCTGCTCACCTGCGTGCATTTCACGCACATCATGGACTACATGATCATCATGCCGTTGGGCGCGCGGCTGATGGAGACCCTGCATATCAGTCCGGGACAGTTCGGCGAGCTGGTGGCGGCGTACAGCCTGGCGGCGGCCCTCACGGGGCTGGCGGGCGGTTTCTTCCTGGACCGCTTCGAACGGCGGCGCGCGTTGATCTTCCTGTATGCGGGATTCATGCTGGCCACGCTGGCCTGTGCCTTTGCCCCCAACTTCCACTTCCTGCTCGTGGCGCGGTTCGTGGCGGGCGGCTTTGGCGGCGTGGCGGGGTCGGT
>JAHFTI010000155.1 GCA_023265535.1 Opitutaceae bacterium | reverse complement strand
GCGAGGTGCTGAAGACCCTCCGGCAACTGGGCCTAGAGGAAAACACCCTCGTCCTTTTCACGAGCGACAACGGCCCCTATTTCGGCGGAAGCACCGGTGGCCTGCGTGGCATGAAAGCCAACTCCTATGAGGGCGGCTATCGTGTGCCCTGCCTTGCGCGCTGGCCCGGAAAAATTCCAGCCGGGCATGTGAACCACTCCCCCGCCGTGATGATGGATCTCTTTGCCACGGCACTGAAAGCCGCGTGCGTCGCCCCTCCCGCCGACCGCGTGATCGACGGCCTCGACCTCATGCCCCAGTTCACGTCGGATGCCACCACGAGGCACGCGGCGATCCTGGGCCAGCGGGGCCCGCGAGTTGCCACGATACGGGACACCCGTTGGAAACTCCATGTCTTCCCCGCCCAGGATACGAGCGTCGGACTGGCAGAAAACGGCCAACGCTGGGTGGACCCACGCGGTCCCGATGGCGTGACGATCCTTGCTCCCCACGAGCAGTATCAGCCGCACCACTACCCCGGACTCACCACCGGGGTGGCTCCGGCACCCCTGCAACTCTTCGACCTGCTGACCGATCCCGGCGAACAGCACGACGTCGCCGCCGCCCATCCCGAGACCGTGGCCCGCCTGCGCACCCTTTACGAGAAACTCGTCTCCCCCGCCTCCATCGAGCCCGGCTCATGAAACCCTGCGCCGTCCTCAAAACCTCATCCCTTCCATGACGATCACGACACTGCTACGCTCACTGTGCTTCGGCACCTTCCTTGCCGCATTCCTGACAGGGTGCCTTGGGCCGAATGAAACGAGTCCCGAGGCCAGCAGACCGCGCGTCGACTCCACCACGCTCAACGGAAAAGTCATGGTCGGCTATCAAGGCTGGTTCAATGCCGAGGGCGATGGTGCCGGCCGGGGCTACAACCACTGGACCTCCAGGCGCGACCAGCCCGCGCCTGGAAACGTGCGGGTCGATCTCTGGCCCGACCTGAGTGAGTTCCCCGCGTCCGAACGTTACCCCACCCGCCTCAAGCATCCCGATGGCACGCCAGCGGAAGTCTTCAGCTCCCATCGCCGCCCCACGGTGCTGAGGCATTTTGCGTGGATGGAAGAGCACGGGATCGACGGCGTCTTCCTGCAACGCTTCATCAGCTCACTCTCCAGCGGCAACTCCCTCGCAGCCAATAACGCGGTCCTCGAGAATGTGCGCGCTGGCGCCAGGCAGCACGGCCGCGTCTACGCGCTCATGTATGACCTGAGCAGCCTTAAGCCAGGGCGTGCCGATGTGTTGATCGAGGATTGGAAGCAACTGCTGCGCAGCACCCGGCTCACCCGTGATCCGAACTACCTGCACCATCGCGGCAAGCCCCTGATCGCACTCTGGGGCTGCGGCTTCCTGAGCACCGACAAGCCCCGTCCCACCCTCGAGGACTGGCGCAGGATCATCACCTTTCTCAAGGAGGACAAGACGAGTGGAGGCCTCGCCATCATGCTCGGCGTGCCGAGCCATTGGCGCTCCCTGACACGCGACTCCCTCGCCGACCCCATGCTCCATGAGCTCATAGCCCTCGCAGACGTGATCTCCCCGTGGACACCGGGCCGTTATCGCACACCTGAGGCAGCGACCCTCCATGCCAACACCCTGTGGCAACCGGACCTTGCCTGGTGTCAGCAACGTCAGATCGATTATCTTCCCGTGGCCTTCCCGGGCTTCAGCTGGCACAACATGAAGGGCGAGGAGCTCAACGCCATTCCCCGCCTGCAGGGGCGGTTCTTCTGGTCGCAGATCGCCGCAGCCAAGCGCATCGGCGCCAGCATGCTCTACGTTGCGATGTTTGATGAGGTCGACGAAGGCACCGCCATCTTCAAGGTGACCAACACGCCGCCTGTCGGCGAGGGAGTGCAATTCGTCACCTACGAGGGCTTGCCGAGCGATCACTACCTCCGCCTCACCGGTCTCGCGGGCAAGATAATCCGGGGTGAGCTGCCCGTGACCGACGCCCCTCCCTTGCCCGTCCCCGCCACCACCAAACCCTGAGGCCGCGCCGACACCAGAATCCACCCGCTCCCCCACGCATCCCCCTAAGAGGGGATGTTGGCAGCTCCCGAAATATGCGAAGGTACGGAAGTAGGCTGGAGACTCACTGCCTCGGATACCCCATCCCCGCAGATCCCAACCCAACCTGCTGCATACCCTCCCTCCCCGGTCAGACCCAGCCCTCCCCCACCCAACGTAACCTACCCCTCGTCCCGACACCTTACACCACCCCATGAACACCAGACCATTCCGCAACCCCAGTCTTCATCTTCTAATGCTGGCAAGCCTGGCCGCGATTCCGCTGCAGGCGGTCGAGAAGGAACCGGAGGAGGTTGTGTTGAACCCCTTCGTCGTGACTGCCGACGCCACAAACGGATATTATGCCTCGGAGACGCTCTCCGGCACGCAGCTCAAATCCCAGGTCCGCGATCTCGCAAATCCGATTTCGATTCTCACCGAGGAGTTCATGAAGGACATCGGTGCGGTGAATTACCAGGACGCCCTGGAATTCCTGCCCAGCACCCGTGAGTTCAAGGGCGACGCTTCCGACCCCGAGATGGTGGCAACGCGCAACAGCACACCTTACATGGTGCGCGGCTTCACCTCCTCCACCCTGACGAACAACTTTTTCACCAGCCGCGTCAAGGTGGACAACTTCAACACCGAGACGGTCACCCAGTCCCGCGGACCCAACTCCCTGCTCTTTGGCCTTGGCTCCGTCGGCGGCGGCTTGGATGCGACCAACAAAATGGGCCGCTTCGACGCCAACAGCGTCCGCCTGGAGACACGCATCGACTCGGAGGGCTCCACCCGTGCCACCATCGATATCAACCAGATCATCGTCCCCCAAAAGCTGGCCGTGCGGTTCGCCGCGCTGACCACCGACCAGCGCACGCCGCGCGACCTGCAGTACATGCGGAGAAACTCGGCCTATCTGAACTTCACGCTGAAGCCTTTCACGGGCGCCACGATCAACATCAGCCTGGAGAAGGGCCAGATCGAGGAATCCATTCCCCGCGCCTACCTGGCGTACGATAGCGTCTCCTCCTGGCTCAAATCCCCCCTGTCCCCCTACGAGAAGGCGAACAGGATCGACAACCTCCTGGTCACCTCCGGCAGCACCACTGCGCGCAACACGGCCCGCAATGCCATCACAGGCGTCACGCAGACCTTCTCGACCAGCAATTATCTCGTTTACATCATGAACGCCCCGGAGCTGGGCGTGCAGAACTGGAAATGGAAATCCAGGGGTGCAGAGGCGTACGTCAACAACCTCTACCAGAACAGCACCAGCATCTCGCCAGACACCATCATCCCCGGCGTGGACTTCCCCCTCGACACCATGGTGCCCGGGCCTTCGGAGCATTTTGACACCAACTACAAGAAACTCACCGCCTCCTGGCAGCAGAAGCTCCTGAGAAACACCTATGGCGAGGTGGCAGCAGCGTATGAGGACGTGTTCAACGAGGACTGGCAGCCGATCACCCGCGGCGACTACGAGGTCTTCATCGATCCGAACTACTATCTCCCCGCCCAGCTGGCATCGAGCAATCCCGACCAGACGAAGCCCCTCAACCCCTACTTCGGGGTTCCCTACGTCGAAGGCAACGCCAAGCTGGAGCGCCGCGAAACGTCGACCCGGCAGTTCAGGGCCACCCTGACCCACCAGATCGACCTGAGCCGCATCGAGCCCTTCAAGGGTTTTGACCTCGGCAAATTCACGGCGGTCGCCTTCCACTACTACAGGTCGGTCGACAGCTTTTTCACCCAACCGGAGGAAATGACCACGACCTCGGTGCTGACGACGGGCGTTCTCGCAGACACCCAGAATCAAATCCGCCGTCGCTATTACCTGGTTCCCGGCGGAGGGGTGACTTTTCCCGCCCTCGACTACAACAACATGACCATCAATCAGGCGGCCAACGCGGCCATCCCGGGAGGCGTTGTACCCACGATCACCTCGGGCTTCGTGAATCGCCTGAATCCGGTCTATGCGCCGAACACCACCAAGTCCTACGCGGCCATCGGTCAATGGGAAGTGTTCTCCAAACGGTTGGTGCTCACCGCAGGCATGCGCCGTGATGACATCAGTTCCAAGAACTTTGTCTTCTCGCAAAATCCGGTCACCAAGGCGTTCAATGGCCGCGGTGAGGGTGCGTTCAGCGCTCCGACCACCTCCTCCGTCAAGAACCACAACTTCGGTGCGGTGCTCAAGGTCGTCAAGTGGCTCGATGTCTATGCCAACACCGCCTCGAACACCGTGGCCGCTGCCGGCACCGATTACGACATCTTCGGCAGGAACCTGCCCGACCAGGAGGGCGTGGGCTATGACCTGGGCATGCGTGGTTTCTTCTTCAACGACCGCCTGATTGTGAAGCTGAATTACTTCAGCAATGAGCTCGTGAACCGCATCTCAAACCCCCTGCGCGACGGCGCCATCGGCATCGAAATGGCCCGGCAGAACGGCTATGTCGAGAGGTACCTCGAGGGCATGGCGCTCAACGGCTACGCGGACAAGGTCGCCGGCTCCCCCCGCTTCGCCAACTACACGGGCAACCAACTCTGGACCGACGTGGAGTCGGACAAGACCTCGGGCTACGAACTGGAGGCCACCATCAATCCCACCAAGCGGCTGCGGCTCATGATGAACGTGTCCTACAACGACTCGGTGCTGAACAGCACCTACAAGTTCACACGGCCCTGGTACGAACAGTACGTGCTCCCATACCGTGACGATCCGACCATCAAGGCCCTGATCGCCAACCCGGCCTACAATCCCACGCGCACCATCGGCGACTATATCGTGGGCATCGAACGCCGCCTGGCCTACCATGAGGCCCAGGTCGGAGGTCCCCGAATCCGCGGCAACAACTGGCTCGTGAATCTGATCGGAAGCTACCTCATCGACTCGGGCCCGCTCAAGGGCCTGCGCACGGGCGGCAGCGCACGCTGGCGCCAGGCTCCCGCCATCGGCTACCCGGAAGTTGCGGGAACCTTCGATGTGAAGAACCCCTTCATGGGCGAGGATTCCCTGGTGACGGATGCCTTCACCAGCTATTCCTGGAAGCGGAAGGTCATGGGTAAATCCATGAATTGGGAGGTCTCCCTCAGGGTGCGCAACCTGCTCGACAAGTCGGACCCCTATCCCAACAGCGCGGTCGACTTCGGCAACGGCACACCGCACATCCTGCAGCGGATCTACGTGCAGCCCCGCACGTATGATCTCACGGTCAGCACGAAGTTCTGACACAGTCCCGACAAGTGCTAAACAAAAAGCCCAGTGTCCTAATCGGACACTGGGCTTTTGTTTGTCAGCCCTTGTTGGGGCCGACAAAAATCCGCGGGCTCGCTTACTTGGCCGGCTCCTGAACCTTGGGGGCGGAAGGAGCCTGCCCTTCCTGAGGGGCCACAGGCCAAGCTGCGTTGTTGAATAGCCTGAGCGCAAAGCTGCCATCAGCCTGCTCCTCAACCATCCAGAGACTGACATTTTCCATGACGAGCTTGGGCGGGAGTTTCTGGTTGATGAGACGTTGCAGAAGGGCCTTCCCGGAATTGCCGTGTCCCACCAGCAGGACCGTTTTATCGGAGCCGGCGAAGCGAGCCTTTAGCTGGGTGATCGCCTGACCAAGAATGGCCTCAAGGTTCGCCCCTGCCTGAGGGCCATCCTTGGGCACGTTAAACTCCCGGGGACGGTCTTCGCGGACGAGGAAAACTCCCTGCTCATTCTGGGGCAGTTCAATCACGCGCCCCTTGTAGAGGTCCTTCTCCGGCGGCGGAAGATCGGGTTTGCCCAGGAAGGTGACACTGAGCCCGGCAAATTCCCCCAGCTCCGGCCAGATCTCGGCCTGCGTCCGGGTGCTGAGCAGGTAGGGCAGGATGGTATTGCGTGTGCGCCAGTAGGGACTGACGGCGATGAAATCGAAGTGCAGGGAGCTCAGCCGGGGGGCCACCTTTTCGACCTGCTCCAGGCCGAGCGGCGTGAACTGGTTGGGATCGCCCACATAGGAAGGCCAGCTCTCCTTGGGTTTATCTGCCCACGCCTTCACCACATTGTGTCCACCCTCGGCGTGGCGCAGATAGTAGATGCGAAGAGCGGCGGTGCACGGCAAGGCCTGCAAAAGGGCCAGCAGCACGAACAGGAGGAGACGGGGCATGGTGGGTGTGAGGGGAGTGGAGGTCGGGGTGGAGCTGAGTCCGGGTGAAAGAGAGTGCGAGCGCCGTTCAGGGTCTCGGTCCTATGCTCACGGTGGTCGTGCTCCTTGGAGGCAGGTCAACCGACACATCAAGGACGCTGACAGAGTCGTTTTCCAGTGTCTGCTCGATGAGGCCGGCGGTGACCGCATAGGAGCCCTTTTTCATGACGAAGCGCACGCGGGCGCCCGTTAACGGAAAATCATATTTGTTGGTCAGGGTGGCTGTGTTCGAGGAGGAGCCGCCCTGGTTTTCCCGGGCGAAGCTGAGCTGCAGCATGGGCACCCAGCTGGCGGGATTTGCAATACTCTCCCGCGTGGGATTCTCGATGACAGGCACTCGGGCGGAGGGGCCGCCCACCGCCTCAAAGTTCCCGGTTTCCCCATCGACCCTGAACAGATTGAATTCAAAATATTGGGGCTCCCTCACGGCACTGGCGATGTATTGCCTGGCCCTGCCTGGCGAGGGATGCGGATTTCCGTTGGCGCTGTGATGGGTGTGTCCTGCGAGGATCAGGTCCGGATCGGTTGCCTCGCGAATTTTATCCAGGCGTGCGTCCTTGATATGGGCGGCCACGACCCTGAAGTTTCCGCGGCCCACCGAGGCCAGCCAGGACGCCGCGGCTGCACTCTGGGAAGAGTTGTCGAAGCCGACCCAGGCGTCGTTGAGCACCATGAAGCGTCCGTTTCCGTAGCGAAAATGATACGCGTGCAGTCCGTAGTAGCGGTTGTAAAACCGCGCCGTAGCGGCCAGGTCCTTGTCCTGGGCTGAATTGTTGCTGGGGGTATCGTGATTTCCGGCCACCATGAACGTCGCGGCCGAGGTGTCGTGCATCCCCTTGATCCCTTCCGCGGGCAGTCCGTGAAAATAGGAGCTTTCGCGTTCCGGATGATTCACCACGTTGTACATGTTGTCGCCGGTCTCGAAAAGGAGCTCCGGGCCAATGATGTTGGCGATGTCAAGGATCGCGGACACCTTGCGAAGGAGCAGTACGCCGTCGTGCCCGCCCTGCCAGCGGTGCACGTCGGAGATATGCATGATGTAATAACCACCCTTGTAGTGCCTGACCACCTTTGCGGCCCCCGTGGAAATCTCGTCTCCCGAGGAGGTCTTCAGGATGAGGTCATAACGGTCTGCAAAGGAATGCGCGGGCACGGTGACCCGGATCCGTGTGTTGAAGGTGTTGCCCGAGCTTTCATCATAAACCCAGCGGCCCGTGACGGGCGGGGCCATCTCGGGCGTGAGGGTGCTGTAAGGGCCGCGCAGGATGATCGAGGACACCGTCTGGCCCGCATCGGCATTGAACCAAACCTCAAAACTTTCGCCTGCCTTCACAATCGCGGTGGTGGCGCGCCACGGGTACACAATCTGGCCGCAAAGACCGAGGGAGCATAGGCCGCAGGCCTGCAAGAGGACTGCGGCAAAGAAGGTGTGGAGTTTCATGGGGCGCGGAGGTGGGCTGATTCCTCACTTCACGGGATTCTCCACCCGGAAATAGAGAATCTGATTTGTACTGTGCTGCGGAAAGGCGACGACGCCCAGCTCAGCGGCATAACCGGGATCAGTCGGGTTCTGCAGGCCGGTGAGCACCTCACTGATCTTGCCGGTTCCGCCATGAACCTTGAGCAACTTGCCGACCGCCCAATCAGTGATGTAGTAGAAGTCGCCGGCCTTGGTGATGCCCTCCAGGTTTCCCGCCTCCTTCGACAGCATCTCGATCGCCTTGGTCTTCAGGTCTATTTTGAGCACATCGCCCTTTTTCGAGGTGTTGAACGTCCCGGGTTCGCTGAGCACGCCCCAGGAGGCCACGATGAGTTTCCCGTCATCAATATATAGCCCGTCAGGCGCCTCCAAGCGCTCCGTCTCCAGCCAGACCTCGGCCACTCGCGTGGGCTTCGGCAAGCGATAGATCCGGTTGGCAAAAAAGTCCGAGACGTAGAGATCACCATTCGCCGCCAGCGCGATGTCGTTGATGAACTGGCCCTGCGGAATCGGATAAAAATTCGTGATTTCCCGTTGAGCGATTTCAATCTCATACACGCCCTCCCGGTCGCACACGTAAAGGTGTTGGGCGGTCGCCACCATGCCGGAAGGCGCATGCATGCGCTCGGCCAGTCCAAGCCAAAAGGGATCCAGGACCTTGCCCGTTTCATCGACCCGGGTGATCCAGCCATAGGCATCCTTGGCGAGGGAGATGCCTCCTCCGAGATTGGAGATGAACCAGGTCCTGCTCGGGGCATGCCAGACACATTGGTCGGGAGCATCAAACGGTTGCGACGGCCTGGCATTGAGGCCCGCAATCCACCGATCATAGCTGGCTTTGGAAAGCGGCAAATA
>JAHFTI010000154.1 GCA_023265535.1 Opitutaceae bacterium | reverse complement strand
ACATGAGCGAGTACATGGAGAAGTTCGCCGTGTCCCGCCTGGTCGGTTCGCCTCCGGGATACGTCGGCTACGAGGAGGGCGGCCAGCTCACCGAGCAGGTGCGCCGCCGTCCCTACGCCGTGATCCTGTTCGACGAGATCGAGAAGGCCCATCCTGACGTGCTGCAGCTGCTGCTGCAGATCCTCGAGGACGGCCGCCTGACCGACTCGCTCGGCCGCACGGTCGATTTCCGCAACACGATCATCATCATGACCTCTAACGTCGGCGCGCAGGTCCTGCAGCGCCAGACCTCCGTGGGCTTCGGTGCGGCCGCCTCCGGCTTCAGCGACCATGAGAAGATGCGCGAGAAGGTGCTCGAGGAGTCCAAGAAGGTCTTCAAGCCAGAGTTCCTCAACCGCATCAGCGACATCGTGTTCTTCCGCCCGCTCTCCAAGGACGACCTGGTCAAGATCATCGAGATCGAGCTCAGCAAGTTCGGCAAGCGTCTCACCGAGCGCCGCATCACCCTCGAGTTCACGCCCGAGGCCAAGCTGTTGCTCATCGAGAAGGGCTACGACGAGAAGTACGGTGCGCGTCCGCTGCGCCGTGCCGTCGAGCACTTCCTCGAGGATCCCTTCGCCGAGTCGCTGCTGCGCGGCGAGATCAAGGAGGGCGAGCCCATCATCGTCGATCGCGACGGCGAGAAACTTGTGTTCAAGCAGAAGTCCCCTGCTGCCGATACAGGAGTAGCTTCATAACACCGCCACCCGCGGTGGAACAAAAAGGCCCCAGGGACGAGACCAAGTCCCGGGGCCTTTTTATTGGCGCGCCGGCGCATGGGCGCAGGTGACTGGGGCGCAGGAAAAGGGAGTCCGGCATGCCTTCGGCGGTCGGGTCTGCGGGCCCCCATGATTTTCCTTCTCGATTCCTGCAGCGCTCCTTCCGATTCTCATCCACAGCCACATGTTCTGGGAAATCGCACTGATCCTTGTCCTGCTGCTCGCCAACGGCGCCTTCGCCATGGCGGAGATCGCCGTGGTGTCCTCGCGCAGGGCGCGGCTGCAGAAGCGCGTCGACGCGGGTGATGAGGGCGCGCGGCAGGCGCTGGTCCTCGTCAACGCCCCCAACGATTTCCTCTCGACGGTGCAGGTCGGCATCACCCTGGTGGGTGTCCTGGCGGGCGCCTTCAGCGGTGCCACCCTGTCGGAGCGCCTGGGCCTTTGGCTCAACAGCTTCGACCTCGTGGCTCCCCACGGCGAAAAGCTCGCCTTCGCCGTCGTCGTCACGCTCATCACCTATTTCTCGCTGATCATCGGGGAGCTCGTGCCGAAGCGGCTCGCGCTCAACAATCCCGAGCAGATCGCCGCCCTCGTCTCGCGACCGATGAGCACGCTGGCGCGCATGGCTGCCCCCATCGTCGCCTTCCTGACCTGGTCCACCGAGGTCGGCCTCAAGGCCATAGGGCTGCGACCCTCCGCCGAGCCGGTCGTCTCCGAGGACGAGGTGCGCGGCCTGATCGAGCAGGGACTCGGCGCCGGTGTCTTTCACCAGAAGGAACGCGACATGGTGGAGGGCGTCTTTCGCCTCGACCGCCAGATGGTGGGCGAACTCATGACGCCCGCCTCGCGCATCGTCTGGCTCAACCTCGACGATCCCGACGAGGAGAGTTGGCGCAAGGTCGTGGCCGGCGGACATTCCCAGCTTCCCGTGTATCAGGGGCACCGCGACAACCTCGTCGGCGTGGTCAGCGTGAAGGCGCTCTGGGCCAACCTTGCGCTCACCGGCAAGGTGACCCTCAGGGAGGTCGTCACGCAGCCGCTCGTGGTGCCGGAGTCGATGCTGGCGCACCGCCTGGTCGACACCTTCCGCCAGAGCGGCCAGCACCTCGCCCTCGTGGTGGATGAGTTCGGCATGGTGCAGGGCCTGGTCACGCTGCACGACGTGGTGGAATCCATCGTGGGTGTCCTGCCCGAGAAGGGGCAGCGCGGCCGCCCGGGCGCGCGTCGTCGCGAGGACGGCAGCTGGCTGATCGATGCGTCGATGGACGTGGCCGAGGTGCGCCAGCTGCTCAAGATCAAGCGCCTCCCTGGCGAGGAGCGCTCCGAATACCTTTCCCTCGGCGGCTTCATCATCTACCAGCTCGAGCACATTCCCGAGGAGGGCGAGCGCGTCGTCTCCATGGGGCATGTCTTCGAGGTCGTCGACATGGACCGGCAGCGCATCGACAAGGTGCTGGTGTCGCGCCTGGGCACGGGCCCGGCGAAGTCCTGAGCGCCGGACGCGGGGCGCACTGGGCGCGGACCTTGTGTAGTGGAACTTTCATTACGCGGAACGGCCACCCCACCCCGGGGGGGCCGCCCGGCGGGAGGGCTGGCACCGGCCCCCTGCCTGTAGTGGGGATTCAACTACGCCCGGCCTCCGTGTCGTCCGCCCCCGCGCCGCCCGGGCCCGGCCTGCTGAGCACCTCGAGCACGGTCTGTGCGATGATCCTGATCTCGCAGGGCTTCTGAAGGAAGACGATGTCCTTCATCGCACGCTGTTCCTGCTGCTGGAGCACCGAGCTGTAGCCGGAGGTGAGGATGACGCGCAGGCCGGGGCGTTCGCCGCGCAGCTGGGCGGCGAGTTCCGCGCCGCTCATGCCATCGGGCATGACCATGTCGGTGTACAGGAGCTCGATGTCGTCGTGGCGGTCGGCCCAGACGCGCAGTGCCTCCCTGCCGGTGCCTGCCTCAAGGATCTCATAGCCGCGCTTTCTCAGGAACAGGGCCGTCACGCTCCGCACGCTCCTGTCGTCCTCCACCAGGAGCACGGTGCCACGCCCCTGGGGGAGTGGCGTATTGTCCGGCTCCGTGCTGGTCGGGGCCTCCTGGTCGAGGAGCATGGGAAGGAAGAAGGTGAAGCGGCTGCCCTGGTTCACGGCGCTCGTGACCTCCATCCAGCCGTTGTGCTGGCGCACGATGCCGTGCACGGTCGCAAGTCCCAGGCCGGTGCCCTTGCCCACTTCCTTGGTGGTGAAGAACGGTTCGAAGATGCGACCCAGGGTGGCGGCGTCCATGCCGCAGCCCGTGTCGCTCACGCAGAGCCGCGCGAAGGGGCCGGGGCGGGCGCTGGGGTGTGAGTTCATGTCGGGCTGGCCCAGTTCCACGGTGTCCAGGGTGATGCCGAGCTGGCCGCCGCGCGGCATCGCATCGCGCGCATTGACGCAGAGGTTAACGAGGACCTGTTCGATCATGCCGGCGTCCGCCTGCACCACCACCACCCGGCCCGGCAGCGAGAGCTGCAGCTGGATGTGTTCGCCGATGATGCGGCGCAGCATCTTGGCCATGCCGTTGATGCAATGCACCAGGTCCACCCGGTTCATCTGCATCATGGAGCGCCTGCTGAAAACGAGAAGCTGTCGGGTGAGGCCCGCGGCCCGGTTGGCCTCGCGCTCGAGCTCTCGCAGTCCTTCCATGGTCTCGTCATCCAGGGCATTCTCCTGAAGCAGCCCGAGGTTCAGCAGCATCGCCGCGAGGATGTTGTTGAAGTCGTGCGCTATGCCGCCGGCCAGCTGCCCGACCGCCTCCATCTTCTGCGCCTGGCGGAGGCTTTCCTCGAGCTGGATGAGGTTGGTCACGTCGGTGCCCACGCCGAGGTAGCCGGAGACATTGCCCTGGGTGTCGCGGATGGCGCTGACCACGAGGTGCACCTTGATCTGCCCCCCGTCGTTGCGGACCAGGGTCCATTCGCGCAACTGAAGGCCCGGGGACTCGGCGATTACCTTGAAAAAGTCGAAGCCGCCGAGCTGCCTGCCCGTACGCTTTGCGAGGTCGGCCGCCCTTTCCTCGATCTCACTGGCGAGATGCCAGAGCAGCGGGGTTTGGCGGCCGATCAGCTCCTGCGCGTTGTAGCCGAGCTTACGTTCGGCTCCGATGCTGAAGAGGGTGAGGATGCCTTCCGTGTCGGTCGCTGCGATGATGATCTCCGTGGCCGAGTTGATGATGCTGTTGATCTGGGCGTTGCTGTGCCGCAGCTCCGCCTCGCGAGCACCATTGATGGCCAGCATCTCGTTGAAGGCGTCGGCAAGCCTGCCGATTTCGCTGCCGGAATGGACATCCGCGCGCAGGGAGAAGTCCCCGCTGCGTGAGACCTCGTTGGTGAGGGCGAGCAACCTGGAGATGGGGCTCAGAATGGCCAGGGAAAGCCCCCGGTGCAGCGTCAGGCCGACGATGCACAAGGCCAGGAGGATGCCGCCAAACATGAAGGCGTACTGCGGGAGGCGGTCGGCGAGGCCGGGGACCTGGCTCACCAGCAGGATGTCACCGAGATGCTGCTGGTGCTGGTGCATCGGATGCCAGAGGCGGAGCTGCCCCTGGTCGATCGCGGGAGCGGCCGGGGCGGCTGTCTCCGGCAGGGGGAAGCGGACGCCTTCACGCACGTAGGACTGAAAGAGTCTGTGCTCCTCATCGTAGACGCCGACGGCGGTGATGTCGGTGTTGCCCCTCAGGATTTCCAGGAAACGCTGGGCCGTGATGGGGTCGTCGAAGGCGAGGGTGGTGAGCAGGCTTTTGTCGAGCAGCAGCAGCACCTTCTGGGACTCCTGGATCATGCGCTGCTTGAGGGTGACCGTCTCATAGAAGAACACGCAGAGGGCCACGGACAGCAGGGCAGCCAGGCTGGCGAGGATCAGGATGCGCAGCAGCGTGCGACGAAGGCTCTGTGGGATGCTGTCCTTCATTTCAGCGAGTGTTCTCCTTCGGGTTGCCCTTCGGGGGCTCCTTCACCCGGCGGAGTTGGGAAAGGAGGATGATGCCGTGGCCCGCCGGAGGCTCATGGATTTCCGGGATCAGGGTGGGGGTCCTGGTGCGTGGATTCGGGCTGTGGCCGCGGACGAGCTCAATGATGCAGGCGGGGGAGTCCTGTCCGCGGTATTCTCCGATGCTCAGGATTCCCTTCTCCCGAATGGCATCGAGCATGGACTTGCGCTCGAAGGTCTTTGCGTTGGGGAGGTAGAGCACGTGGCAGGCCTGGGCCTCGTCGGTGTTGGTGACCGTGGTGAAGCGCACGTGCTCCATGTAGCGACCGAGCAGCTGTTTTTCAAAGAGCTTTCGATCTTCCAGCTCCCCGTGGATGCCGAAGATGAGCGGGGTCTCGGGGCCGGGCGTGAAGGCGGTCCAGGCGACATTCCGGAGCACCTCAGCAATTCGCTTGGCTCTCACGGCATGTTCGGGGAGTGGTTTGTCCTCGGTGACGGCCCTCGCGATTTCCTGGGTCTGGGCCGGCGCCGGAGCCGTTCCCGCCAACAGGGCAGCCAGGCACGCCAGCGTGGGCAGGCAGCGGGCCGGGTGCTTGGTGCTGTGGGGGCGGCTCATGGTCCCTCAATAGTGCCAGGTCAGGCGCAGTTCGGCCGCGCGCGGGATTCGCACGGCCTGTCCCACCACGGCAGGCCTGTACTCGGCATGGGAGGGTGCAAACAGGTCTCGGCCCATAAGCGCCGCCTCAAAGGAGGGGGAGGGGTGCCAGGCCAGCCTGAGGTTCATGGAAAGGTAGGCGGGGATGCCATAGAAGGGTACCGTGTCGATGTAGCGCAGGCTGGTGTCCAGGTCCCACGCCGCTCCCAGGCTGTGGAAGACCTGGAGCGAAACCGTGTTTCTCGGGGTGGTGACCTCGTCGCGCTCGTATTCGAAGGGATCGGGCTTCGTGGTGTGCAGCTGGGTCCTCGCGAGCGCGTAGGCCAGGCGCAGGCGCAGGCGTTCCTGGGGTTGCCATTGCGCGACGATTTCGCCGCCGTAGCATTCGCCCCAGAGTCCGTTGTCGAAGCGGGAGGGCTGGATGATCGCGGTCACCGGCGCGGTCTGCAGGTAGGGGGCCTCGGTCGTGACAAACTGAAGTTCGGAGTAGTCGTAACTGAAGCTGGCGAGGGCGAGGCTGAACTGCGCATTCGGCTGCCAGCGCCAGCCCAGCTCAAAGGCATTGAGCTCCTCGGAGCGAAGGTCCGCATTGCCGAGGACGCGCACCGCCAGGGGCAGGGAGTCGTGGGCTGTGCCGGGCGGGAACACGCGCGCGTCGACATTGCCCGAGGTCTCGTAGCGGGTGGGCGTGCGCACGGCGTGGGAGGCGGCTGCCCAGAAGGTGTGCTTGAGGCCTGCGTGGTAGAGCAGGCGAAGGTTCGGCTGGGGCTCCCACCCGGTGATGCTGTTGTGTTCGAGCTTCAGGCCGGTGGTGAGCGAGACCTTTCCCTGCAGCAGGCTCAGCTCGTCCTGCACGTAGGCGCTGTAGAGGAAGCGGTCGCTGGACGGATCGGTGAAATTGAACCAGGCCTGTCCGAAGGAGTCCCGCGTCCAGCGCGCCCCGAGGCCCCAGTCGAGCTTGTGGGACTCTCCGAAGGGGTGGTTGCCCGCGTAGGTGGCATCGAGGGTGTGCACATCGCCCTGATAGGCGTAGTCATCCCTGTGGGTGGCGTCATACCAGAGCTGCAGGCGGGTGAGCGTGCCGCCCGGGGAGAGGCTTTCCCAGAGGGCCTTGAGGTTGGCGCCCGAGGCCCGTGCGTCGCGGTTGAACAGCCTGGTGTAGTTGGGGGCTGGATACAACTCGGGGAGCCCGATGCGCGTGGCATGGGTGAGGACGTAGGCATCGCCCTGGAGGGTCCAGCCTGCGAGGTCGTTGCCGTCGATGCGGAAGCCGAGCTGGGCCCTGCGGACGGCGTCATCCGCCGAGCCGTCGCCGCTGCGCCGCAGGTCGCCGGTCGCACCGAGCTTGGCATAGACGCGCGCGCAGGTGGCGTCGTCGAGCCGCCAGCCGTGGCGCACCGAGAACGTCGCCTGGTCGATGCTGCCCAGGCCCGTGGAAACGAGGGTGCCGAGGCTGCGCTCGGCGGTCTTGGTCAGCACGTTGATGACCCCGTTGAAGGCGTTGGCCCCCCAGATGGAGCCGCCCGGGCCGTTGACCACCTCGATGCGGTCGACGTCCTCCAGGAGCGTGTCCTGCACGTCCCATTGCACGCCCCCGAAGACAGGCGTGTAGACGGAGCGGCCGTCGATCATGACGAGGAGCTTGGAGGCGTTCTGCCACTGATAGCTGCGTGAGCCGATCGCCCAGAGGTAGCCGTTGATCTGCGCCACCTTCAGGCCGGGCACATGGCGCAGCGCCTCGGCCAGGCTGCCGGCGCCCGAGCGCAGGATCTCCTCGTCGTTCACCACGTGGATGGCGGCGGCCGCGTCTGCGAGACGCTGGGGGCGGTTGGAGACCGTGCTGATGCTCACGCTGTCCAGCTCCATCATGCCTGAAGGCTCAGTCGGAGCAGGTGTCTGGCCGTGCACCCGGGCTTGGAGGATGCAGGCGCACGCGAGCAGACCGTACCAGCGGCGGCGCGCTGTAATCGACTTTGGGGTGGGGCAGGGAGGGCTCATGCGGCGGTCGTGTCTGGTCAGGACGGGGTGGTACGCGCAGCATCCGGAAGCGTCGGATCTTATCCATAGTGGTGTTGTTTTGGGGGGATTCTGTCGAGGGCAAATGTAGGTCGTTTGCCTTTGGGCTGCCGCATTTTCCGGCAACGCCTGTGTGGCTGGAGTCCCATGAAATCCTCGCATGCCTTTCAGCAATGCACCCTGTGCGAGAGCACCGCCCGGGCGGGTCGGTGGCGCGTGGGGGCGTTGGCGGGGGAGGGGGCGGCGGGGACCGGGTCGCTCAGAAAGGGCAGTTCCCCGGACGCCCCCTTCTCCGGGGCGGGACTCCGGGCAGGCTGGCACTTCTCGGGCTGGCACTTTTCGGGCTGGCGCGCCACGGCATGCGCCGCCGTGCCGGGCTTGCGCACGGACTCGCGTGCGGACTGTTCCCCGGCGCCGCGCGGGCTCGGGCGCTGCTGCGGGCTCTCGGCCGGATCATAGATCGCACGCAGGGATTCCATGACCTCCCCGTAGAGCAGGGTGCGGCAGGCCTGGTCGATGCGCTGCGCGATGCGGGCGGTGAAGCTCGGATAGTCCACCGTGTTGCCCAGCGCATTCATCACGCGCGGGAACTCGCGCTCCTCCACGCGCAGGCGAAAGGGATACTCGCGCTCGGGACTGCTCTGCACCTCTGCCTCCAGCCCCGCCAGTGACTTGAGGTTCTGCAGATCCCTGCGCACTCGGGCGCGGACAAGAAAACGCGTCGCATTCTCGCGATCGCGGACAACGGAGAAAAAGCCATGCTGAGTGATGAGCCACATGATGCGACCACTGTAGCAGGAGGGGTGGGACATATGCTGTCTGATGTATGATGTATTACATAAGTGAATAACAACTGCCTTGTTTTAAGCTACTTAAGTGTAATCAATGTTTCTGTCGCGTTCCTCGGACGGACGCTGCTTTCAGTTGCTCCCGGCGCGGCTTTGAGTCGGCCTCAGCCACTGGCGCTGGGCGGCCCATCTGTGCGCTCACTTGCGCTTTTGTCTTGGTGCTTGGCATCAGGGGTGTTTCCAAATTCCTACCCTAACCAATAGTTAGGGTGTCTTTCGACGCTTCCCCCGTTTCATTTCGGCGGAATGGGCCTGTTATGGAGGAAGCGGTAAGGGGGGCATGGAACGCAACGCCCCCTCCCTCTGGGGGGCTCGCCGGCCATCATGACCTAGCGACACGACG
>JAHFTI010000153.1 GCA_023265535.1 Opitutaceae bacterium | reverse complement strand
GCAGGAGGCAGGTCATGCCCGATGCGAAGCGCGGTCCCATTGCCCAGGGTTTCTCGAGCATCTTTTGGAACACAGCCTGGACGAACGGACAGGCCCCGCACACCCTCGGTGTGCTCTGCGATCCGGGTCATCCCGCGCTCGCGCGTTTTCCGACCGAGTCGCACAGCAACTGGCAATGGTGGTATCCGCTCAGCCATGCCGCCCCGATGATCCTCGACGGGCTGCCGCACCAGCTGCGCCCGATCGTGCAGGTCATCGACGACTGGGTGACCAACCGCAAGCTCGCCCTCGTATTCGAGGCGCGCGTCGGCAAGGGCAGGTTGCTCGTCTCGAGTATCGACTTCTCGGATACGGTGCTCGATCCCGTGCGCCGCCAACTGCGGACCAGCCTGCTCGACTACGTGCAGGGAGCCCGCTTCCAGCCGACCACCCAGCTCAGCGCCGAGGCGCTCAAGCCCATCCTCAGCGAACGTCCCCTCAAATGATAACCCCCGTTTCCGCCGAGCCCACGCAGCTGCGTGCCCACTACAACCTTCCCTACATCTGGCTGATCGCCTCGGTGGCCGCGCTCGGCGGGCTGCTCTTCGGCTGGGACTGGGTCGTGATCGGCGGGGCGAAGCCGTTTTTCGAGCGCTATTTTCATCTCACGGACCCGGCCCAGGTGGGCTGGGCCAACAGTTGCGCGCTGATCGGCTGCCTCCTGGGCGCCATCGTTTCCGGGGTGCTCAGCGACCGCTTCGGGCGCAAGCGGCTCCTGATCGCCTCGGCCCTGCTCTTCGCGGTGACTTCCGTGGGCAATGGACTCGCGGACAGTTTCACCGTCTTCATTGCGTGGCGCATCCTGGGCGGCGTCGCCATCGGCATGGCCTCGAGCCTCTCGCCGATGTACATCTCCGAGATCTCGCCGGCGCAGATGCGCGGACGCCTGGTCGCCGTGAACCAGCTCACGATTGTCGTGGGTGTCTTCATTGCGCAGATCGTCAACTGGTACCTCGTGCGCTACTTGCCCGCGGGGGCGACGGATGAGTTCATCCGTTCGTCGTGGTTCGGGCAGCTGGGCTGGCGCTGGATGTTTGCGCTCACGGCGGTGCCCGCGACCTTCTTCTTTTTCAGCATGTTCCTCGTGCCCGAGAGCCCGCGCTGGCTTGCCAAGAATGGGCGTGGCGACGCGGCGAGGGCCATCCTGACGAAGGTCGGTGGGGCCGAGTATGCGTCGGCGGCGCTGGACGAGATGAGGAGCTCGCTCGCCGAGGAGACGCAGGAGCGCTTCCAGTGGAGGGACCTGCTTGATCCGAGGCTGCGCAGGGTGCTCGTCCTGGGTGTGGTGCTCGCGGTGTTTCAGCAGTGGTGCGGCATCAATGTGATCTTCAATTACGCCGAGGAGATCTTCCGTGCGGCGGGCTACGACATCTCGAGCGTGTTGCAGAACATTGCCTGGACGGGGTCGGTGAACCTGGTCTTCACTTTCGTCGCCCTCGGAACCGTTGACCGCATGGGGCGGCGACCGCTCATGCTGGTCGGCGCGGCGGGACTCGCGCTGATCTACTGCCTGCTTGGCGCGTGTTATGCGGCGGGCATGCAGGGCCTGCCCGTGCTCCTCTTGGTGCTGGCGGCGATCGGCGCTTACGCGATGTCGCTCGCCCCGGTGACCTGGGTGGTGATCTCGGAGATTTTTCCGAACCGCATTCGCGGCGTGGCGATGTCCGTGGCGGTGTCCGCGCTCTGGATTGCGTGTTTCATCCTTACATACACTTTCCCGCTGCTGAATGCTCGCCTGGGGGCGGCCGGCACCTTCTGGCTCTATGCGGCCATCTGCATGGCGGGCGGCCTTTTCATCTGGCGCAAGCTGCCCGAGACGAAGGGCCAGTCGCTGGAGAAAATCGAGAAGGACCTGGTCGGGCCCTGAGGGATTGGGGGAGGAGACGTTTCCCTGCGCCCGCTCTTTCCAGTTTGGAGGGTGCGGGAAGCGTGGGCGCTTCTACTCGCGGGGCACCCTGAGCAGCCGCAGCGAATTCGCGACCACCAGCAGGGTCGTTCCCGTGTCGGCCAGGATCGCGAGCCAGAGGCTGGCGTAGCCGCAGAGGGTGAGTGCGAGGAAGACGGCCTTGAGGCTGAGGGCGAAGGCGATGTTGAAACGGATGATGGCGAGGGTGCGTCGTGCGAGGGCCACCGCCTCCGCCAGCTTCCCGAGTTCGTCTGACATGAGGACCACATCGGCCGTTTCGATGGCGACGTCCGTGCCGGTGCCGCCCATGGCGATGCCGAGCGTGGCGGTGGCCATGGCGGGTGCGTCGTTTACGCCGTCGCCGACCATGCCCACGACCCCGTGGCTTGCGCGCAGCTTTTGCACGGCGGAGGCCTTGTCCTGTGGGAGAAGGTCGCCCTGCGCCTCCCTGACCCCCACGGCGCTGGCGAGGGCGCTGACCGTGCCCGGGTTGTCGCCGCTGAGTATCACGATCTTGGATACACCTTGGGCGCGCAGCGCGTTAAGGGCCTCGGCGGCCTGCGGCCGGACGGTGTCGCCCACGGCCAGGATGCCGAGGGCCTCGGCTGGCGCCTGGGGCTGGAGTTGGCGCCCCACCACGATCACGGAAAGGCCTTGGGCCTCGAGCGTGGTGAGCTGTGTTACAAGCTCCGGGGTGTTGGCCCCGCGCGACTGGATGAAGCGGGGACTGCCGACAAGGCAGGGAATGCCTGAGACGAGGCCTTCCGCGCCCAGTCCCTTGAGCTCCCTGAAGTTTTCGGAGCGCTCGGGGGCGAGGCCGCGTCGATCGCGCGCCTCGACCAGGGCTTTGGCGAGGGGATGAGGGGAATGGATGTCAATAGCGGCGGCGATGCGAAGCAACTCCTCCTCGGGGGTGGTGCCCAGGGGGTAAATGCCCTGCAGGGCGGGCCTGCCGACGGTGAGGGTGCCAGTCTTGTCGATGGCGAGCGCCTTGAGTTGGGCAAGGGACTCCAGGTGCGCTCCGCCTTTCACCAGCACGCCGCGGCGGGCGAGGGCCGTGAGGCCGGCCACGATGCTCACGGGTGTCGAGATCACGAGGGCGCAGGGGCAGGAGATGATGAGCAGCACGCAGGCCTTGTAGAGCCAGGCGGACCAGTCGCCGTTCAGGAAAAGGGGCGGCACCAGGAAGACCAGAAAGGCCAGCACGGTCACGGCCGGCGTGTAGCTGCGGGCAAAGCGATCGATGAAACGCTGGGTGGGCGCCTTTTGTTCCTGGGCCTCGCGGACCAGGTGAATGATGCGGGCGAGGGTGGTGTCGGCTGCGAGGCGGGTGGCGCGCACCTCGAGCGAGCCGTCCCCGTTGATGGTGCCCGCGAACACCTCGTCCCCCGGGTGCTTGCCCACGGGCATGGCTTCGCCGGTGATCGGGGCCTGGTTCACGGAGGATTCGCCTGAGAGCACCACGCCGTCGAGAGGGATGCGCGAGCCGGACTTCACCGCGATGATTTCCCCGGGGCGCACTTCCTCCACGGGCACCTCCACGAAGCGCTCCTCGCGCAGGACCGTGGCGAGCTTGGGGGCAAGGTCGAGCAGGCTTTCGATGGCGCGATGGGCTCGTGTGCCTGCCCAGGCCTCGAGCCATTCTGCGATGCCGAAGAGGACGACGACGGTGGCGGCCTCGGCCCAGTCGCCGATGCTGCAGGCTCCGATGACTGCAAGGATCATCAGCGCGCTGATGTTGGGGCGGAAGGCGCGCAGGGCGGACCAGGAGTTGGGGAGCAGGATCCAGCCGCCAAGCAGGAGCGCGGCGATGTGAAAGCCTCGTTCAAGGGGAGGGGGGAGCAGTTGCAGGGCGCCGAGGACCAACCCAGCGACAAGGAGGGTCGCCGCCAAAAGCAGGCTCAGGTTTGCCAGGTGCGCAGATTCCCCGCTGGGTGCACAGCCGCAGCCGCTGGGCTCGCGGTCGCCGTCCGGCGGCGTGTGTCCGCAGCCGCAGGAGGAGCGACAGCAACTGTGCTTCTCCTCGGGCGGGTGGTCATGGTCTGCGGTCATGGGGAAGAGCTATGCAGGCTGTGGCACGGGAGTGCAACAAGGGTCCAAACGTCGGGGCAATCACTTCCGCCCATCCTGTCCGCTTCAGCGGACACTGCTTCCGGAAGTCCGTCGAGCGAGTCTCAGCTCTCCTCCATGTGCACGCGGGTGACCTCGTAGTCCTCCATCACCTCGAAGAAGTACAGGGTTTCCTGCAGCTCCTTCCTTGCCTGTGTCGGGGAGCCGCTGAGCAGTTCGATGCTCTTTTCGACGGCGGCGGTGTTGGCGCGTGCACTGCGCGCGAGGGCGGTCCAGTTGGGCATGCGCGAACGGTACTGCATCACGTAGGGTGCGATGCACTCGAAACGCGGCTGGAGCACGAGGGTGTCATACTCCGCCCTGAGGAGCTCCACCTGTTCCGTGAGCACCTCGGCGTAGAGGTGCAGCTTTTCCTTCGTGAGCGAGGCGACATCGCCCTCGTCCCGGCGCAGGTGCTCGACTTCCAATTGGAGCAGGGTGGCGAGGTCCCTGTTGCGGTAGGCCTCGGTGGCCTTCTGCATCAGGCGCAGCTTCTCGGTCTGGCGCGCGGGGTCGCGTTCCAGGTCCGGATGCAGGACCTTGGCGAGCTGCTTGTAGAGAGTCGAAAGCGTCTGTTCCCTGACCTCCATCCTGGCCGCCTCGCGTTCGGCTTCGCGGTTGGCAGCGCGTTCAGCCTGGCGCTCTCTTGCAGTGGTTTCCTCGTTGTCGGGTGGCGTGGCGGGCGCCTCCGCCTGCCGGGCCTGCAGGATTTCGACCTGGCGTTTGTATTCCCTGACGAAGTCCTCCGGGGGCATGCGAAAGACGAAACCGGAGGGATCCATCTGCTGGAGCAGCTTCCCGTCGACCTGCGTTGCCATGAAGTCGATGGCGTCCAACTGCTCCTGGGTGGGGTTCTTCAGGCCGCGCCGCCCCGCCTCCTTTTTGCAGTCCTGGCTCAGGGTTGTGATCAGGTCGATGAGCGGGGTCTCATCGGGCGCTCCCGAGGGCGGGCGCAGGCGATCGCTTGCCTCGAGGATATAGTCGCGAAGCTGGCTGCGCTGCCCCTTCTTCAGGTAACGTGACTCAGTCCAGAATTCCCCGAGTTTCAGGAGCAGGCGCCTCCGGGCCAGCTCCTCCTCCAGCTCGGCGGGGGCGAGCACTTCGGCGTAGGGCTTCAATTCCAGCTCGAGCAGGCGCGTGCGCTTGGCGATGCGCTCACGCAGGGTTTCGAGCTGCCCCAGGAGCTTGTTGAAACGCCGCTGGGCGTCGGAAGGCTTGTCCTTGGCGGAGGCGGTCAGGGTCAGCGTGGAGGGGGACTTGGAGCGGGTCGGCACGAGTTGCGACTAAAGTCCGATAATTCAGCGGCTCAACAGGCAATTGCTTCAAGGGGCTGGCCATGAACGGGGCTTTGGGCTAGTTCCACCGCAGCCCAGAGGTCACTGCCTCGTGGTCCGAACCCCTTGACCCCAATGATTTCCCCCTCGGTTCACCTTGGAAAAGTGCTTTCCTCCTGCACGCCTCAGGCAGTGCGTTTTCTCCACCTGGTGCGTGCCTGCCTGTATGTCTGCGCCTTGCTGCCGATTGCCGCAGCGGCGTTCGCTGCCACCCCAGTCCCGGAGGATCGCCTCTGGGACGCCCAATGGATCGCCCCCGCTGGAGCGTCCGAGGGCGGCTATGGCGTCTTCTGTTTCCGCAAGGGTTTCACTCTCGCCGAAGCGCCGAAACAGCTGCTGGTGCGGGTGTCGGCGGATCGTCGCTACCGTCTTTTTGTGAATGGGGTCTCGGTTGCAACGGGGCCCCAGCGCGGCACCGCGTCCCGCTGGCATTATGAGACCTTGGACATCGCGCCGCAGCTGCGCGCAGGGACGAATGTGCTCGCCGCCACGGTCTGGAACTACGGGGAGGACCATCCCTGGGCGCTGACTTCGGTGCGGACGGCGTTCATCCTGCAGGCCGAGGGCGAGGCGGGGCGGCTCGTGAACACCGGCGCGGGATGGCGCGTGCGGCGCGAAGTGGCCTATGCTCCGCTTGCCGCCGACTCGGCAGCCCTCAACACCTTCATCGTGGTCGGCCCCGGCGACCGCGTGGACGGCAGGCAACTCGCGTGGGGCTGGGAACAGCCCGCCTTTGATGACTCGCAGTGGGCTACGGCACGCACCCTCAGCCAAGGCACCCCCGAGGGTGTCGGCACCGACCTCGCCTGGTGGCTCGTCCCGCGCACGATCCCGCTGCCCTTCGAGCGCGAGCAACGGTTCGCCGCGCTGCGCAGGCAGGAGGGGACCACCGTGCCCGAGGGCTTCCTGCAGGGACGGCAGGCCTGGATCATTGCGCCGAAGCAATCGGTGCGTGTGCTGCTTGACAACGGCGTCGAGACCAACGCCTTTCCGCGGCTCCATGTGAGCGGTGGGCGCGGGGCGCAGTGTCGCCTCACCTATGCCGAGGCGCTCGTCGATGCCGCGGGCGGCAAGGGCAACCGCAATGAGGTCGAGGGGCGGCGCATCGTCGGAGTGCAGGATGAGTTTGTGGCGGATGGCGGTGCACGGCGCAGTTTCAGTCCGCTCAATTTTCGCACCTACCGTTATGTCCAACTCGAGGTCACGACCGGGGAGGAGGCGCTCACGGTGCATGAGCTGCTCGGCATTGAGACCGGCTATCCCTTCGAGGAGCGCGGCAGCTTTGTCAGCGGGGACCCGCGTCTCAAGGCGCTCTGGGAAACAGGCGTGCGCACCGCGCAGCTCTGCGCCTACGAGACCTACATGGACTGCCCGTACTACGAGCAGATGCAGTACATCGGTGACACGCGCATCCAGGCGCTGCTTTCGCTCTATGCCTTCGGGGACGATCGCCTCGTGCGCAACGCCCTCGAGCAGTTCGACCGCTCGCGCCTTCCCAACGGACTCACGCTGAGCCGCGCCCCCACCAGTTCGCCGCAGATCATCCCGCCCTTCTCGCTGTTCTGGGTGCAGATGGTGCGCGACTATTGGATGCTCCGCAGCGACCACGCCTTCGTGCGCGCGCGCCTGCCGGGCATCCGCACGGTGCTCGCGTGGTTCGGGGAGCGCATCGACCCCGACACGGGGCTGCTCGGGCCGATGCCGTATTGGAACTTCGTCGACTGGCCCGACGAGTGGCCGTGGGTGGACCAGGCGCACCCCGGCGGGCAGGCGCCAGGCACGCGGGAGGGTGGTTCTGCGATCCTCTCGCTGCACCTGGCCCTGACCCTGGACGAGGCGGCTCAGCTGTCGCTCCACTACGGGTTTCTCGTGGAGGCGCAACGCTGGCACGACCAGGCGGCACGGCTGCGCGCGGCGGTGCGCAGGCACTGCTGGGATGCGGAGCGGCGGCTCTTTGCGGACACCCCGGCAAAGACTTCACGCAGCCAACATGTGAACGCGTTGGCCGTCCTCGCAGGCGCAAGCGAGGGCGCTGAGGCGAGCGACCTGATGCAGCGCGTGTGTGCCGACAGGCAGCTCATCCAATGCACGCTCTATTTCCGCTTCTACCTGCTGCGTGCGGCGAGGAAGGCCGGGCTCGGGGACACCTACCTGGCCTCGCTGGGGCCCTGGTACACGATGCTGGAGCGCGGGCTGAGCACCTTCGCGGAACGCCCCGATCCGACGCGCAGCGATTGCCACGCCTGGAGCGCCTCGCCGGTCTATGAGCTGCTCGCCACCGTCTGCGGTGTGGAACCGGCGGCGCCCGGTTTTGCTCAGGTGCGCCTTGAGCCCTTCCTGGGAGAGCTGCGCCAGGCGCGCGGACGGGTGCCCCATCCGCTGGGTGACATCGATGTGGAGTACACCCGCGAGGGGGACACCCTGCGCGTCCGCATCACCCTGCCGCCTACCGTCTACGGCACCCTGGTCTGGGGTGGCAGGGAGCGTGCGCTGGTGCCCGGGGCGCAGACCGTGGAGCTTGTAGTGAAAAAGTAAGTACGCCTTCCAGTGTGGGCCCTGGAATGAACTTCCTCTCATAGTAGGGATTCCTGCGAGGGCTGCGGGCGCGGGGGTGTGCAGGAGCACCGCGTGGCAGGGCAGGCCTGCAGGGTCCTATGTCCGGTCGCTGATCGGTAACTCAGTTCGCGCCCGTGCGCAGCACCAGCACCCAGTCGGTCGACTGGTCGGGGGGCGTGAAGGGGACGCCCTTGCCGCCGATGCGGCGCTCGTCGGGCATGACGACGGACTTCTTGGTGGTGACCTCGGAGGCGGCCACGCGCAGCTCGGGGGAAGGCTGGCGCGCGCCGGTCTTTGTATTCACCCAGACATTACGCACGTAGTCGCCCTCGCGCACATGGAGCGTGAAGGGTTCGCCGGCGGTGCTGAAGACCAGGTACTGGCGGCCCGGCTCGGCGAGGCACCAGGTGCGCAGGGGATCGTGGCCCGTGAGCAGGAAATCGTGCGGCTCCATGCGCTGGAAGGCCAGGTCGCGGCTCATCACCTCGCTGAGCACGTCCACCGCCAGGGAGGACTGCACGTAGGGATTGTCGGGGCCGTGGAAGGGCAGGCACTCGGGGCCGCGCGCGTAGAGGGCGTTCTCGCCGGCGTGGCCTCTCCAGCAGAAGGAGGCGGCGGCCGTGACGCAGCCCC
>JAHFTI010000152.1 GCA_023265535.1 Opitutaceae bacterium | reverse complement strand
TAGGACAAGTACGGAGTGAGCCCTCCCTGATTCCTCTTTACCTGCCCCCTGCACAAACATATTCGTTTCATCCACTTCCCACAGTGAGCACCCCACTTGAAAAGATACTCGTTATCGTCGACGACGAGGAGCCCATGCTCGACCAGCTCAAGCAGATGCTCGAGCTCCGTCTGAACTGCAAGGTCCAGACCTTCACCAAGGCACAGGATGCCCTCGCCGCCCTGCCCAAGCTCAGCGTGGGGCTCGTCGTGACCGACTACTACATGCCCATGATGAATGGCGTGGAGTTCATCCAGAAGGCTCGCGTCGCCAGCCCTGGCACGCCCTTCATCGTCATCACGGGCCACGGCCCCGCCTTTGTGTCGAAACAGGTGCCAAACCTTCCCGAGCTCAAGTGTTTCATCAACAAACCCGTTCGCTGGCGCACGCTGGCTCTCGAGATCCAGCGTCACTGGAACGGCAGCCCGAAGCCGGTGATCCGCGAGGACCTTCCGTCCTAGGCATCACGCAGGCAGGGTAGTCCGCACGCCTCGCTCCCCCACTCTTCCACCAACAAAAAAGCCCCGCCTGAATGCGGGGCTTTTTCATGCCTTAACGGCTGAGGCTCTGCCGATGCTTGAGCGCCTTCTTGGCTTCCATCAGCTCAGTGCGTTTCTTGATGTCGTCGCGCTTGTCGTAGAGCTGCTTGCCCGTGCAGATGGCCACCTCGACCTTCAGGAGCGACTCCTTGAAGTACATGCGCAGCGGCACGAGGGCACGGCCACCGGCATCCAACGCCATGGCGATCTTGCGCAGCTGGTGCTTGTGCAGGAGCAGCTTCCTCTTGCGGCGCGGGTCATGGTTGAAGCGGTTGCCAAAGGCATACTCCTCCACGTGCATGTTCAGCAGCCAAAGCTCGCCCTTCTCCACGCGCCCGAAGCAATCGTTGATCTGCGCTCGGCCGGCGCGGATGGACTTCACCTCCGTGCCCTTCAGGGCGATGCCCGCCTCGAACTTCTCATCGACAAAATAGTCGCGCAGAGCCTTCGAGTTGCGGATCTCGGTGACTCGTGTGCCGTCCTTTTTGTTGCTGGCTGCCATGGGCGTGTGCGCTGGATTATGCCTCCGTGAAGGGGTTTGGCCAGCGGTAAGGAGCTGTGTGCGGGGACAAAAGAGGCGGCACGCCGGGGCGGGCCGCCTGAAAAGGCAAATCTCGGGGCGACCTTATTCGGCCGTCTCGAAGCTGATCTTCCCCTCGATGATCTCGCGCAGGGCGATGTCCTCGGAGGAGAGCTTCTCGAGCGACTCCACCAGGGGACGATTGCCGCGTTTGAGCTGTTTGACGCGGCGCGAAACCACGTTGATAAGCAGGTTGGGATCGGGAATCGTCTTAAGCGCTTCCTTGATATAGTCGTCTCTCATGGCGATGTAGAAGCTGGTGTGTAAAAGAGTGAATCAGTAAAGCAAGGCTACACTGCGTCAAGGGGTATTTTCTTCCCCAAAAGGCATGGCGGGAGCCCACTCAGGGAAGCGCCGCGGCCGACGGGCAGGCCCAGGATGGGGATCCCCCTTGAGCTCCGCAAGCCCTCAGGCCACGCTCTCCCCCATCATGCTTATCGCCTGGACCACCGTGGCCAAACGCGAGCAGGCCGACACGCTCGCCACCCACCTGATCACCGCCCACCTCGCCGCCTGCGTGCAAATCGAGGGGCCCCTCCGCTCGGTCTATCGCTGGGAGGGGAAGGTCGAAACCAGTGAGGAATACCGATTGACGATTAAATTTGTTGAATCCCGCGCCGCCGCCCTTGAAGCTTACATTTCCGCCCACCACCCGTATGAAAATCCGGAGTGGATCGTGGTCCGTGCCGAACATGTTGCAGAAAAATACTTGTCATGGGCCGTGGCGGTTTCTACAAGCTCGACCCTTTAACACCGAAACACTCACTCCCATTTCGTCATGTCACAGCACAAAAGCCTCCAAGGTTCCTCCGGTATTGTCGTGAAGCGCAACGTTCTGAAGCGCTTCGAGCGCGTCGAGCTTCTCAAGAAGCGTGGCGTCTGGAAAGAGGGCGATCGCGTTCAGGGTCTGCGCAAGACCAAGGCCGACGTCTGATTTTTTTTGACACCCAGTTTTCGAAGGCAGGCCGACAACGAGCCTGCCTTTTTTATGCCCCTCCGACAGCCGTCCCCGTTCCCCGCCCCTGCCCGCCGCCATGATTGACCTGATCAAAAAGCTCATCGATTTCATCCTCCACATCGACCAGCACCTCGCCGAGATCATCAGCCAATATGGTCTCTGGACCTACGGGCTGCTCTTCCTGATCATCTTCGCCGAGACGGGCCTCGTCGTGACGCCCTTCCTGCCCGGGGATTCGCTGCTCTTCGCTGCCGGCGCCTTCTGCGCCAAGCCGGAGACAGGCCTGAACGTCCACCTGCTTGCCCTGCTGCTCTGGGTGGCCTCGGTGCTCGGCGACACGGTCAACTACTGGATCGGCGCCTGGTTTGGCCCGGCCGTCTTCAAGCGGGAGGACTCCGTTTTCCTGCGCAAAAAGCACCTAGAGCGCGCCCACGCCTTCTTCGAGAAGTACGGTGGTCGGGCCATCATCCTGGCCCGCTTCGTCCCCATCGTGCGCACGTTCGTTCCCTTCGTGGCGGGCGTCGGCCGCATGTCCTACATGCGCTTCATCACCTTCAACGTGGTGGGCGGCTTCATCTGGATCTACTTCTTCTGCTACGCGGGGTACCTCTTCGGAGGACACCCCTTCATACAGAAGAACTTCAAGATCGTCATCCTCGCGATCATCATCCTCTCGGTGGTTCCGATCATCGTCGAGGTCTACCGCAGCTGGCGCGAGACCCGCGAAAACAAATCTTAACATTGCCTCTGGCACAGCCCTTGCACAGGGTCACACCCCATGTCTGAAGAGAAAGACACTCCCGTAACCGCACCGGCCGCTCCGAGCGACTTCATCCGTGACATCGTCGCGGGCCATGTCGCCGAGAAGCGCTATGCGGGAATCGTCACGCGATTCCCCCCGGAGCCCAACGGCTATCTGCACATCGGCCACGCCAAGTCGATCTGCCTTAATTTCGGCATCGCCCGCGAGAACGGCGGACAATGCCACCTCCGCATGGACGACACGAATCCCACCAAGGAGGATGTCGAGTACGTCGAGTCCATCATGGAGGACGTGCACTGGCTGATCGATGGCTGGGCCGACCACTGCCTGGGTTTCAAGCCCCGCGGCAAGCTGCCGACCTCGCAGGTCGTGAACGGCTCCGAGGACTTCATCCAGGAGGCGGTCAATCCCCTCAAGTCCCCCGGCGCCGACCTCGAGCCCTTCTTCGCGAGCGACTACTTCGACCAGATCTACGCCTACGCCGTGGCCCTCATCAAGAAGGGCAAGGCCTATGTGTGCGACCTGAGCCCCGAGGACACCGACAAGTATCGCGGCTCGCCCGACAAGCCTGGCGTCGAGAGCCCGTTCCGCAACCGCAGCATCGAGGAGAGCCTCGCCCTCTTCGAGCGCATGCGCGCGGGCGAATTCCCGAACGGTGCCCGCGTGTTGCGCGCCAAGATCGACATGAGCGCGCCCAACGTGTGGCTGCGCGACCCGGTGCTCTACCGCATCCGCCACTCCGACCATCACCAGACCGGCAACAAGTGGTGCATCTACCCGATGTACGACTTCGCGCACTGCCTGAGCGATTACATCGAGGGCATCACGCACAGCATCTGCACGCTTGAGTTCGAGGTGCACCGTCCCCTCTACGACTGGATCCTCACCGAGCTCGGCCTGCCGCGCGCGCTGCCGCACCAGTACGAGTTCGCCCGCCTGAGCCTCGGCTACACGGTCATGAGCAAGCGCAAGCTGCTCCAGCTCGTGCAGGAGAAGCTCGTGAGCGGCTGGGACGACCCGCGCATGCCCACCATCTCCGGCCTGCGCCGCCGCGGCGTCCCCGCGAGCGCCCTGCGCCAGTTCGCCGCGAACATCGGCGTGACCAAGTTCAACAGCCTCACCGACGTCGCCGTGCTCGAGCACGCGATCCGCGAGGACCTGAACCGCAAGTCGCTGCGCCGTTTCGCCGTGCTGCGCCCGCTGAAGCTCGTCCTCACGAACATCCCCGCGGGCACCAGCGTGCCCTGCGAGGCCGTCAACAATCCCGAGGATCCGGCCGCCGGCACCCGCACGCTCGACCTGACCCACGAGGTTTACATCGACCAGGAGGACTTCATGGAGGTCCCCCCGCCGAAGTACTTCCGCCTGCGTCCGGGTGGCGAGGTGCGCCTGAAATACGCCTGCATCATCAAGTGCGACAGCGTGGTCAAGGATGCCTCCGGCAACGTGACCGAGCTGCATTGCACGGCCGACCTGGAGACCCGCGCGAGCGGTTCCAACACCACCAAGAAGGTCAAGGGCACCATCCAGTGGGTGAGCGCCGACAAGGCCGTGGAGGCGGAGGTCCGCCTGTACGACCGACTCTTCAACGTGGCCGAGCCCGATGACGGCGACTACAAGCGCCACCTCAACCCGAACTCCCTCGAGATCGTCCGGGCCAAGCTCGAGCCGTCCCTGGCCGGCGTGGGCAAGGAGGAGCGCTTCCAGTTCGAGCGTCTCGGCTACTTCGCGCTGGACCCGAAGGACTCGACCCCCGAGGCCCCCGTGTTCAACCGCACCATCACGCTGAAGGACACCTGGGCCAAGGCCCCGGGCAAGTAAGCCACGAGAGGCGGTGTTTTCCAAGGGCTCCCCACGGGAGCCCTTTTTTTGTGTATCGACACCGGCGCGCTCAGATCTGGTAGTCGATGATCTCGGTGGACTCCTCGCGCCGCATGGCGGCGGACTGCTCGAGCTCGCGCGCGCGCTTGCTGTCATAGGCCACGCGCAGCTCCGGGCTGTGCCCCTTCGCGAGATGCAGCAGCTGAGTGGCGCGCTTCAGCGCCCGCTTCGTGCTCATGGTGAGGTTCTGCTCGGCCGGGAACAGGTTCTCCGCCCCCAGCCGCTCGGTGGCACCGCTGCGGCGCAGCACACGCTCCAGGTCGGGCCCAAGGCCGCTGATGAGCAGGTGGCGGTCGCGCGAGCGCAGGTAGTCGTGCAGCTGGAGCAACGAAAGCACCGAGGTGGCATCGAGGTGGCGCGCATTCTTCAGGCGCAGGATGACCACACGCAGGTTCTGGTCATCGGAGAGCAGTCGCACCTGTTCCTGGAAAAGGTCGGCCGCGCCAAAGAAGAGCTCGCCCTCGACATGCACGATGGAGATCGCCGCGTTGCCACGGTCCTTGCGGTCCTCGAGGCGTGCCAGCTGGCCCTGGGCGTTGAAGCTGTACTCGACCAGCGAAGGCGCCGCCGCCTTGCGCAGGAACAGGACGAGCGACAGGCCCATGCCAATGTAGATGGCCACGTCGAGCTTGAGGAAGAGCGTGGCGAGCAGGGTGACCCAGTACACCAGCGCGTCGGAGCCCGTGGCACGGCGCACGATGCGCCCCTCGGGGGGCCGTGCAATGCGCACCGCAAGCAGGATGATGTAGGCGGCCAGGACGGTGACAGGGATGTAGTTCACCAGGCCCGCGGTGAGCCCGACAAGGACCAGGATGAAGGCACCGCTGAGAATCTGCGCGAACTGGGTCACGGCCTTGGACTCCAGGGAGACGGCGCTGCGCAGGAACGAGGCGGAGCAGGCCATGGCACCGAAGGCGGAACTGAAGACATTGCCCAGGCCCGCGGCCATCAGCTCCTGGTTGGGATTGATGCGCTGACCCGAACGCGCCGCCAGCGACTGGGCGATGGAGATGGTCTCGAGGGTTCCCAACATCGCCGCGGCAAGGGCAATGGAGAGCACCTGGGACACGAAGGTCAGCGCCTCGGTGGCGGGGAAACCCTGGAAGAGCGGGAGGGAGCCGGAAACCTCGCCCACGTCCCGCACCAGGCGTATGCCGAGAGACGAGATCGACCAGGAGGCAGGCAGGGCAAACTGCACGACACAGTACTCGTAGAGCGCCGTCAGGCCGCCGGAGAGGCCGAGCACCAGGAGTCCCTCGGGCAGCTTGGGACGCCAGCGCCGCAGGGCGGCCATGGCTATCATGGCGCCCAGTCCGATCTCGATGGCGAGTGTGTTGAACTGAAGCGTGGCAAGGCGCGCGAGCACGTGCTGCGCCACGCCGGGCAGGCTGAGATCGGCCGACCTCGAGATGCCCAGGAAATTGGTGAGCTGGGAGACGCCGATGAGCACACCCGCCGCCGTGCTGTAGGCGATCACCACGGTGCGCGAGATGAAGTGGCTGAGGTTGCCGATCTTGAAGAAGCCGGCAGCCAGCTGCAGCACGCCGATCATGAAGCCGATCATCACGACCTTCTGGATCGCGTTGAGCGGGATCGCCACCGTGGCGGCGAGGGCGCCCGCCAGGATGATCGAGATGGTGTTGGTCGGACCGAAGACCAGGTGCCGCGAGCCCCCCCAGAGGCTGTAGAAGAAGGAGCCGATGACGGCCGCCGTGAGGACCGCCCCCACGGGAAGCCCGACCACGAGCGCGAAGGCCAGGGCCTGCGGGATCGTGATGATGGCCACCATCAGGCCCGCGAGCGCGTCGGCCTTCAGCTTCTCCGCGGTATAGCCCTTGAGCTGCCTCCAGAGCGGCGGAACCGGATCGATGCGCAGGTAGTCCGCGACATCACTGAGCCCCTCCACCGCCTGGTTGATGACGGTGGAGCCGTTGTCCTGGCTGCTATCCCGTCCGCTCATGCCTCCACGCCAAGCTTCTCCAGGATGCGCTGGAGGTCGTCATTGCCGGCGTACTCGATGATGATCTTGCCGTGCTTGGGGGTGTGCTTGAGGGCGACGCGCGCACCGAGGTGCGAGGTAAGTTTTTTCTGGATACTGGTGACGGCGGCGGCCTCGGCGGCGGGCACGCTGCGCCCCTTGTGGGAGGAGCCTGCGGGGGCGGCCTCCTTGCGCTGCAGCACCAGCTTCTCGGTGACACGCACGCTCAGCGCCTCCTCGATCACGCGGCGCGCGATCATGGCGCGCTGGGCCCCGTCCTCGACACCGAGGAGGACCTTGGCGTGGCCCACGGAGAGCAGACCCTTGGCCACGTAACCCTGGAGCTCGGCGTCAAGGTTCAGAAGGCGCAGGGAGTTGGCCACGCTGGCGCGGTTCTTGCCGACGCGCTCGCTGACCTGCTCCTGGGTGAGGTCGAAATCGCGGATGAGGCTGGCGTAGCCGTAGGATTCCTCGAGCGGGTTGAGGCCCTCGCGCTGGAGGTTCTCGATCAGGCCGATCGTGGCGGAGCTGGCGTTGCTGGCCTCGACGACCTTGGCCGGGATCAGCTTGATCTTCAGCATCTGGTAGGCGCGCCAGCGGCGCTCGCCGGCGATCAGCTGGAACTTGTCGGCATGGCGGCGCACGACGATGGGCTGCAGGAGCCCCTCGCTGCGTATGCTCTCGGCGAGCTCGGTGAGCTGCTCGGGGGAAATGTCGCGACGCGCCTGATAGGGGCTGGTCTCGACACTTGCCACCGGGATCTCCTGAAAGCCGGGTGCGGCGGCGGGTGCGCTCGGGGTGGCAGCCTGGGCTGCGGCGGGCGCGGCCTTGGCCTCGGAAGCGCCCTTGGAGGTGTGGGTGGCGTTTGCGATGAGACCGCCTAGACCGCGGCCGAGACGGGATTTGGATGCTGCCATGTTGATTATTTGCCTCCGGGAATAAAAAGGACCTGTCCAGCCTGAATCTTGGACGGGTCGGAAATTTTGTTGGCGTTGATGATGTCAGCGCTGCGTGCACCGGTCTTCTGCGCGATCTTGGCGAGGTTGTCGCCGCGCACGACGGTGTAGCTGATGCCTTCCTTGGGGTAGCTGTCGCTGAAAGCGGAGGGCGCCGAGGGAGCCGAGCTGGGAGTGCTGGCGGGGGCGGCGCTGGGGGTGGCCACGCGTGCACCGGAGCCGCGCGCCACGGATTCGAGTGCGGCATTGGTCTGGTTGCCCAGCTTCTCGAGCTGGCCGGCGACGATCTGCAGCGTGTCCGCGCGCGAGTTGGCGATCGCTGTCTTGAGGTTGCGATTCAGCTCGGCGATCGCGTCGTTGAGCTGCTGGAGGGTCACGTAGGAGACATTGCCCGACTCCGCCTTGCGCTGGAGCTGGGAATTTTCGCGCTCCAGCTGCTCCACCTTCAGGGAGAGTTCGCCGACGCGCTGGGATAGCAGGCGCACATCCTCGCGCAGGTTGGCGATATCCTGGGTGCCGGAGCTTTGTGCGGAGAGGCTTGCCACCAAGAACAGGAGCGTGATCCAGAATCGCATGGCGCGTAATGTGGGCAATGCGCGCGCCAAAAACAAGGTAGCAATTGCGGCCCTGCAACAAAGCCACGGCTGCCCTCAGCCGACACGGCCCCCCTCAGGAGCTGCGTTTCCTGAAGCCCAGCAGCCGGCGCCTGGCGGGTTTGCCGGGCAGGGGCAGGATGGGCATGCGCACATCGACGGCATGTGTGCCCTCGATGATCGAGATGATCGCGCCCGCCTTCAGGAAGATGCCAAGCATGGCGAAATTGTCCTCCTGGGTCTGGGCGAAGAGCTCCTTCAGGCCCTGGGCGCGAGCCAGCACCACGAGGGCCCCCAGCAGGAGCGAACACAGGCCGCGCCTGCGGCGTTTCTCATGCACCACAAAGGCCATCTCGGCGCAGACCCCGTCGCTCGCGCAGATGTAGCGCCCAACGGCGATGATGTGCTCCCCCTCCTCGTC
>JAHFTI010000151.1 GCA_023265535.1 Opitutaceae bacterium | reverse complement strand
CGGTTGAAGGAGCCGTTGGCATAATCGTAGAAGTCCACCGCGGGGGAGACAGCCGTGTCCATGTAGCGTGTATCCACTCCCAGGATACGCTGGGGCCCCGGGAGGATCCTGAGGGTGGCAACGGAGGCGCCCTCGGCCGGGGCCGCGGACACGGCGGCGGGTGTCACGGGCGTGGCCACGGCCGCGGGGGAAGTGGCAGGGGCCGGGGAGCTGCCCGCGGTCGACGCCGCGGGCTCGGCCAGCAGGCCCACTGAGGAGAGGAAAAGCAGGGAGTGAACCCGTTTCATGCGGAGAGGGATGAGGGGGCGACGGTTCAGAGGAAGCCCATGACGATGAGCAGGGCCACGAGGATGCCCATGAGGCTCTCGCCGGCGATGAGGCCGGAGGCCACGGGGACCACGGTCTTCTCGGCCAGGACGGGATGACGACGGCGCATCCACTCGGCCAGGCCCGCACCCGCGAACATGGCGATGCAGTTGCTGGCGGGGATCACCATGGCGATGCCCAGGCCGGACGGGGAAGGGATCAGGCGACGCAGCGCGGGAGGCGCGAACTTCTCGAGCAGGGCCAGGGCCACGCCCAGGGCCAGGCCGACGGCGATGGCGATGCGCGCGCTGGGCACGAGCGCATCGAGGCCGCCAGCAAAGGCCTTCGACACGCCCGCCCACACCACGCAGGACGGTGCGGGCCAGGCCTCGCCGCCGAGCACCGAGGGATCCGGAATGATGAGATTGAAGGCGGGCACCACCACCAGCGCACCCGCCACGACGCCGAACAACTGGGCGTAGAGCTGGTGGCGCGGCTTGGCGCCCAGCAGCCACCCGGTCTTCAGGGTGGTGAGCAGGTCCGCCGAGTGCAGGCCCACGCCGCCCGTCACGTTCGCCGACATGATGTTGCCCGTGAGATTGCCCGGCGTGATCAGTCCGTAAAGCAGCTGGGTCACGGGTCCGAGGGCCTTGGTGGGCGTCACGTCCGTCTCACCCGTCACGCGCGCCGCGACGAACCCCATGAGCACGGAAAGGGGAATGGCGATCAGGCCCGCCCAGAAGGGAATCTGGAACAGCCAGGCCATGAGGAAGACCACGATGGGCGAGAGCACCAGGAAACCCGCCGGGAACCACCACTCGGGACATTCCACGGCGTCGATGCCCGTGGGCGCGGCCTTCTTGCCGAACATGCCGCGCATCACCCCGAAGGAGCGGCCGATGCTCTTGTAATCGAAAAGGAAGGAGGTGATGCCGGAGGCCACCAGGATCGAGGCGCCCGGCCAGAGGGTCCAGGCCACGATGCTCTTGTAGCTCACGGTGCTGATCCAGCCCTGCGCGAGCAGTGCCGGGCCCAGCACGCCGTAGGTCAGCAGGCCGCCCAGCAGCAGCGACCACCCGGTGCGGAAACTCATGAGGGCACCACCGCCGATCAGCACCACCTCCGCCTTCAGCGAAAGCGTCCATTCAGCCAGACGATGGCCCGCAAGGCTCATCGGCAGGCCGATCGTGCCGGGGATCCAATGCCACGCATCGCGTATCCACGCCAACACCGCCCCGAAGACGGCCGCACCCGCCAGCCACGCCGCCTTGCCGCGTCCCGAGGAGCCCGCCGCCGCCTCGTGGATGGACTTGATGGTCTCGGCGGTGGCCGTGCCTGTGGGAAAGGAAAGCCCCTCGCGGTTGATCAGCTGGCGCTTGATCGGAATGGCCGCGAAGACGCCGAGGGCGGCGATGCCCGCGAACCAGGCGATCATCGATACGGTGTCGGGCCGCAGGGTGCTCACCATGAGCAAGGCACCGAAGGCGGCCATGTTGCCTCCGCCCGTCATGTAACCCGCACCGGAAGCGACCGTCGTGAGCGCGTTGTTCTCAAGCACGGTGAGCGGGCGCTTCGTCAGGCGCAGCCGCTGGAAAAGCTCAAACAGCCCGAACGCCAGGATACAGGCCGTCAGGGTGACACCCATGCTCCAGCCGGTCTTGAAGAACACGTAGAGGTTGGAGAGGCACAGGGTGCCACCCAGCAGCATGCCCCAGAACATCGCGCGCAGGCTGAGGTTGACCTCGCCCGGCTTGTACACTTCGCGCAGCCAGACCTGTTCCTTCGTGTCCTCGGGCACGGTGGGAGCGGCGCCTGCGGAGGAGGCGGAGACATTCGCGTGGGAATCGGAGGGAGGAATCGGGGAGGACATGGTCAGGCAGTGCGGCTGCGCCCGTGAAGCGATTTCTGGTCGGGTTGGGGTGGGCTGGCGACTACCGTGAGCCGCAGACCACACCCGAGTAAAGTGCAATAGGCCCGTGGCCTGTTGATAGATTGCCCCCTCAGGACCGGGCCTGCCGCACCCGCTCCAAGGCCAGGCTGAGCTTGGGCAGGGTCACCGGCTTGGTGAGATAATCATTCATGCCCGAGGCCAGGCAGCGCTCGCGATCCCCCTGCATGGCATTGGCGGTGAGCGCAATGATCCAAGGGTCCTCGGCCGAACGCAGCCGCGCACGCAACCGGCGCGTCGCCTCATGGCCGTCCATCTCAGGCATCTGCACATCCATCAGGATCACGTCATAGGCCTGCAGCGCACAGGCCTCGAGCGCCTCCTGCCCGTTGGCCACGAAGTCGGCCCGGTAGCCCAGGCGTTTCAGCATCTGGGCCAGCACCTTCTGGTTGACGGAATTGTCCTCGGCAGCGAGCACCCGCGTGGGATGCAGCGGGACCGGGGGCTGCCCCGCGCCCATGGCTGCGAGCGAGCGGGCCGCCCCCGCCTCGGACGGAGCCACCAACCCCGCCAGCAGCTCGTGCAGGTGCGCAGGCTTGGCCGGCTTGGTGAGGCAGGCCGCAAAGAGCCGCCGGTCGCCCTCCGCCTCGGGACGCCCCATCGAGGACAAAAGCACCAACGGCATCTCCGCCGCCCCCTGCAACGCGCGGATTTGGCGGGCGAGCATCACCCCATCCATTTCAGGCATCTGCATGTCCAGGATCGCAAAATCGAAACGCGCGCCCTGCCGCAGGCACTCGAGTGCCTCCGCCCCCGAGGAGACAGCGTGCACCGCCAGGGACCATTTCGAGGCCTGCTTGCCCAGGATGCGAAGGTTGGTCGGGTTGTCGTCCACGATGAGCAGACGTTTCCCCACCAGATGGGAACGGAGGCCTCCCTGCGCTGGGCCTCCCGCGACTTCGAGCCCCTCGAGGATCACGGAAAAGCGGAACTCCGAACCCAGGCCCAGCGCGCTCTCCACCTCCATACGCCCGCCCATCAACTCCACCAGGCGCCTGCTGATGGCGAGGCCAAGGCCCGTGCCACCATAACGCCGCGTCGTCGAGGCGTCCACCTGCGTGAACGATTCAAAGATCCGATCCTGGGCCTCCGGGGGAATTCCGATGCCAGTGTCCTTGACCGACACACACAACCTGACCGGCGAGGCACAGCCGGCCGCCCCCGCCTGAAGCGATTCGCAGCGGATGCTCAGGAAGACCTCACCCCGTTCCGTGAATTTCACGGCATTGCCCAGCAGGTTCACAATGACCTGGCGCAGGCGCGTGGCGTCACCGCGCACCGAGCCGGGCACCCCGTCGGCAATCTCATAGAGCAGGTCCAGTCCCTTCTGGCTGGCCTTCAGCGACAGCAGGTCAAGGCAACCCTCCACGCAGTCGCGCAGGCAGAAGACCTCCGCCTCCAACTCCAGCCTTCCTGACTCAATCTTTGAAAAGTCCAGGATGTCGTTGATGATGGTCAGCAGCGAATCGCCGCTCTGGCGGATGGTCTCGACATAGTCGGCCTGCTCCCGAAGCAGCGGAGTGTCCAGCAGCAGCGAAGCCATGCCAATCACGCCATTCATGGGCGTTCGGATCTCATGGCTCATGGAGGCCAGGAACTGGCTCTTCGCGCGGCTTGCCGCCTCGGCGGCTTCCTTGGCCGCGACCAGGTCCATCTCCGCCTTCTTGCGGCGGGAGATGTCCTGCACGAAACCCTCATAATAAAGCACGCGCCCCTGCTCGTCGCGCACGGCGCGCGCATGCTCGGAAATCCACAGGGTGCTGCCATCGCGGCGGTACACCTCGTACTCGAGCCCCCGCACCTCCCCCTCGCGTTCGATCAGCTGCTTGAAGACCTGCCGTGTCTTGGGGTCCACATAGATGCTGCGCGAAATGTCCTGCACCTCGGAGAGCAGGTGCTGGGGCGAATAATAGCCATACATCCGGGCCAACGCCTTGTTGACGAGAATGTAGCGCCCGTCCGGCGTGGACTGGAAAATTCCCTCAACCGCGTTCTGCACGATACTTTCGTAACGCGCGAGCGGGAGGGGCAGCTCTGCTTGCCCGCACGAAGGCGGCATGGTGCAACACTTTGACCCTAGCTCAATCATGCGGCCCCCTCATGCACGCCGCATGCCAGCAGGGGCGGATCGCACCAGAAGGAGTAGTTCTTGGGGGGAGGCCAGCCTCCCCATCCGCAGCATCATTTTTGCCACTCCCGGGCTGACCTCGCACAGAAAAGCACTTACAACAGGGGCTCGTCCAGCCACCGCCCCCACCATGAAAACCCGGCTTTTCCTGCTTTCAGTGCTGGCCCAGGCCCTCTTCCTGGCGCACAGCCCCTGCGGCGCCACACAGCCCGCCACTCCCCCACCCTCCTTCCGCTTTACGGAGGCGACAATCGACGAACTGCAGGCCCGGATGGCCGCGGGCAAGCTCAGTGCGCGCGAGCTCAGCGCGGCCTACCTCGAGCGCATCGCACAGGTCGACCACGCAGGCCCGACACTGCGCTCGGTGATCGAGGTCAACCCTGACGCCCTCGCGATCGCAGACCAGCTCGATGCCGAGCGAAAGGTGGGCAAGGTCCGCGGTCCCCTGCACGGCATCCCCGTGCTCATCAAGGACAACATCGCCACCACCGATGCGATGGAAACCACTGCGGGGTCCCTTGCCCTCGTGGGAGCGAAACCCTTCCGCGAGGCCTTCCTGGTCGCACGCCTGCGCGAGGCGGGCGCGGTCATCCTGGGCAAGGCCAACCTCAGCGAATGGGCCAATTTCAGGTCGACCTCGGGCATCGGGGGCTGGAGCGGCCGCGGAGGACAAACCTCCAACCCCTATGTGCTCGACCGCCTGCCCAGCGGCTCCAGCTCGGGGTCCGCCGTCGCCGTGTCCGCAAACCTGTGTGTCGTCGCCGTGGGCACCGAGACCGATGGGTCCATTGTCTGCCCCTCCTCCAATTGCGGCATCGTCGGCTTCAAGCCCACGCTTGGCCTGGTCAGCCGCACGGGAATCATCCCGATCGCCGCCTCGCAGGACACTGCCGGCCCCATGACCAGGACCGTGCGCGACGCAGCCCTGCTGCTTGAGGCGCTCTCGGCTCCCGACACCAGCGATCCCGTCACGCTGAAGCGCCCCGCCGGCTACTCGACGCAGTTTGCCTCGGCGCTGAAACCGGGGGCCCTGCGTGGCGCCCGCCTCGGGGTGTTGCATGGCCCCTTTGGTTTCCCTCGCACGATGGAGCCGCTGCTGGGCAAGATTGTCGAGGCCCTGCGCGCCGCCGGGGCGGAGATCGTGGACCTGGGCGAAGTGCCCTCGCTCACGAAGCTGGACGACCCTGAGATGGAGGTGCTGCTCTATGAGTTCAAGGCGGGCATCAATGACTGGCTGCGCTCGCTGGGAGACAGGACAACGATCAAGTCCCTGGAGGGGCTCATCGCCTATAATGAAGCCCAGCGGGCGGTGGAAATGCCCCTGTTCGGTCAGGAGCTGTTCCTCCAGGCACAGGCCAGGGGCGGACTCACCGACAAGGCCTATCTCGATGCACGCAGCACCTGCCTGCGCCTCACGCGCACGGAAGGCATCGACGCCCTGCTGCAGACACACCGCCTCGATGCGCTCGTCGCGCTGACCTATACGCCCGCCAAGCGGAAGAACAAGGTGCCTGGGGAGCAGGAGGGGGAGGGTGCGAGTTCGTCGCTCGCGGCGGTGGCCGGATACCCCAGCGTGACGGTGCCGGCGGCCCACATCGGAGCCTTGCCCGTCGGGCTCTCCTTCATCGGAGGAGCCTGGCAGGATGCGCGCCTTCTCTCGCTGGCAGCGGACTTCGAGGCGAGGACCCAGGTGCGGCAGCTCCCGCGTTTCCTCACCACGCAGGAGACAACGGAAACCCGAACGCAACAACCCTGACCCGGGGCTTGAGGAATGCCCAGGCCTGGAGGTGGGCTCAGGCCTTGTGCACGGCGCAGCACACACCTGCAGGGACTGTTTCAGCTTCCCAGGAGGGCCAGGCTCAACAAGTCTGGCCCTGCCCACCGTTGATACCATGAGCACTGGACGCAAATTGCAGACGGCCTCGCAGGATGACCTCCCCCCTGAGCAGGAGGGGCTTTTCACGGACCCGCTCGTGGCGGAACGCACCGTGTTCAGCCCGGGACGCACGCACCGCTACACCCTCTTTCGCCACTGGGGGCCGGGCACGCGTTACTGCGCCTTCATCGGCATGAATCCCTCGGGGGCGGACGTGCTGCATGATGACCGGACCGTGGCCAAGTGCTGCCGCCTGGCGAAACGCTGGGGCTTCGACCAACTCTACATGCTCAACGCCTTTGGGCTGCGCGCCACGAACCCCGAGGAACTCTACGCCTCGGCGGACCCGGTGGGCCCGGACAACAACCGGCACATCCGCGAAATCGCCAGCAAGGCGGACCTCGTCGTGGTGGCCTGGGGCAAGCCCGCCCGCCACCTCGACCGCGACCGCGCCGTGAGCGCCCTGTTGCGCGAGTGTTGCGAGCCCGCCCGAGTGAAGTGTTTCGCGTTGAACAATGACGGCACCGCGAAACACCCGCTCTACGTCAGGGAGGACAGCGAGCTCATCCCCTTCCCGCTGGCCTGAGGAGGGGGCCTGGGCGCGCAGGGCCCTGGGCGTCGTTCCACGGAACTCGTGACACAAAAAGGGGGAAGACGGCCGTTCGGGCCACCCTCCCCGAGTGCGAAATCCAGCGGGCCCCAGGCGGCTCAGGCCTTGGGCAGGAAGAGCGCCATGAGGGCCTTGCCAAGGTGCACCACGGCGGCGATGGCGGTGCAGAGGATGGCGAGCCAGAGGCCGATGTAGGCCCAGCGGTTGATCTGTTCGCCGATCATGCTGAGGTCCTTCACGCCGTCGCCCGCGGGTCCGATCACCACGAGGGCCGTGGCGTGCAGGAAGGGAACGAGGATGGCGATGCTGATGACGTTGCACAGGGACTTGGCGGTATGCCAGATGAAGCGGGAACGTGGCTGGAAGAGAGGAATCAGGGTCACGCCGACCTGGGCCATCAGGAGCGTCACCACATAGGAGTAGTTGGCGGCCCAGACGGGGGCGGCGGACAGGTTGGTGGACGCGCCACCCGTCACGATGAAGTCGAAGTGGAAGACGATGATCCAGACGACGAGGGCCACGATGGCCCCGAAGAACTCACCGAAGGCCTTGGAAAAGCTCGGCTCGCACTTGCGGGCGGGAGAGGCGGGAGGGACGGCAGGGGCGGAGAAGGAGGCGGACGACGACGAGGAAGAGGAGGAGAAGGAGGCTGAGGACGAAGACGCGTCGGAGGCCGTGGCAGCGGCCGCGCCCTGGGCGGCACTCGAGCCACAGCCGCTGGCGGAGGCGCAGTTGCCGCCGGCGGACTTGGACGAAAAGCCGCCGTCGGGCCAGCTCCAGTCACCCAGCTTGCCGGCCAGTTCGGCGCCACCGCGGCGCACATGGCGTCCCCACCCTTCAAGCAGCACCGTGATGCCCTCCTTGTCCATGCGGCGCGGATCCCAGTCCTCCGCGCCCTTGCGCGAGGCCCAGCCCCGTTCGGCGAGCGCCATGAGCAGCACCCAGGCACCGAGAACAGGGATGGCAAGATGGACGAAGGCTCGCGGCCACTGGAGGGGCAGGAGGGCCCACTGCCAGGCGTCGGGACGGCCTGCAACGGCGACCAGGGCCTGGAAGCTGGCGGTGACGGCCACGACGATGAAGAGCAGCTTCGCGCCGAGCCAGAAGTAAGGCCACATCGCCGGACCGATGAGGTAGCGCTGGGGCTGGAAGCGGGCGGCCACCGTGGCGGGTTCGCCGTGGGAGCGCAGGAAGGCAATGAGCTCGTCGTCGCTGAGCGGGGCGCCGCGCTCGGCGGCGCGGTCCTCGAGCTCGGCCTCGAGGTTGGCGCGCAGTTCGCGCAGGATGTCGTCGCGTTCACCGCGTGGAAGCAGAAAGCCGATGGCGCGCAGGTAACGGTCAAGGTGGTCGGAGGCGAAGGCTGTCATGGTGATCGGTGTCCTTTCAGAGAATCTTTTCGAGGGAACTGTTGAGGCTGCGCAGCTCGACGCTGAGGCGCGCCAGCATCTGCTCACCCTCGGGGGAAAGCTTGTAGAAGCGTTTCTGCCGCTTGTCCTCCTCGCGCCATTCGCTCTGCAGGAGACCCTGGGTCTCGAGCCGGCGTACCAGCGGATAAAGGGTGTTCTCGTCGATTTCCAGACCCAGGGCGGCGAGCGCCGTGCGCAGCTGGTAACCGTAGTGCTCGCGGCGCAACTGGGCCAGGACGGCCACGACCAGCGAGCCGCGGCGCAATTCCAGGCGAAGGTTTTCGAAGAGATCGTTCACGGCAGTTCCTTGTGTGCCGCATACTGTGCGCCACACACTGTGCGCGGTCAAGGCCGTTTTTTCACTTTTATCAACAACAGGCCAGGCCTGGTCCGCCCTTCCGCCCCCTGAAAAACAGCTCCGTGAGTCCTCCCCTCGAGTCCACGC
>JAHFTI010000150.1:4862-8751 GCA_023265535.1 Opitutaceae bacterium | reverse complement strand
GTGAGACCCTGCTCGTGGGCACGGTCGATACAGGCGAGCATGCGCTCGTAGTCCTTGGGCATGACCTTGACGAATTTCGGGAGGATCTTCTCCCAGTTGGCGAGCACGCCGGCGGCCTTTTCGCTGCCAGTGAGCTTGTGGTGGCGCTCGATGAGGGCCTTCAGCTCGGCGGACTCCTTGGGGGAATCCACCTTCTTGAGGCCGACCATCTGCACGTTGACGTTCTTGGCGAAGTCGCCGCGCTCATCGAGGACGTAAGCCACGCCACCGGACATGCCGGCGGCGAAGTTGCGGCCCGTGGCGCCGAGGACGACCACCTTGCCACCGGTCATGTATTCGCAGCCGTGATCACCCACGCCTTCGACGACCGTGTTGACGCCCGAGTTGCGGACGCAGAAACGTTCACCAGCCATGCCGCGCAGGAACAGCTCGCCGGCGGTCGCACCGTAGAGGGCGACGTTGCCGACGATCGTGTTTTCCTCGGCCTTGAAGGTCGAGGCGGCGGGCGGGAAGATGGCGATGGTGCCACCGCTGAGGCCCTTGCCGACGTAGTCATTGGCGTCGCCCTCGAGGGTGAAGGTCATGCCCTTCGGCATGAAGGCGCCGAAGCTCTGGCCGGCGCTACCCTTGAACTTGACGCTGATCGTGTCGGCCGGGAGGCCCTTCGCGCCGTGCTTGAGCGTGAGCTCGGAGCCGGTGATGGTGCCGACCACGCGATTCACGTTCTTGATGGGCAGCTCCAGCGAAACCTTCTCGCCGCGCTCGATGGCGGGCTTGCAGGCCTCGAGGAGGGTCGTGAGGTCGAGGGACTTCTCGAGACCGTGATCCTGGGTCTGCGTGCAGAAGCGGCCGACCTCGGGACCGACGTCCGGCTAGTAGAGGATGTTGGAGAAGTCCAGGCCCTTCGCCTTCCAATGGGTGATGGCCTTGCGGCTCTCGAGGCGGTCGACGCGGCCGACCATCTCCTCGATCGTGCGGAAGCCAAGGGAGGCCATGAGCTCGCGGGTTTCCTGCGCGATGAAGCGCATGAAGTTCACCACGTGCTCGGGCTTGCCCTGGAACTTCTCGCGCAGGCGAGGATCCTGGGTGGCGACGCCGGCGGGGCAGGTGTTCAGATGGCAGACGCGCATCATGATGCAACCCGTGGCCACGAGCGGGGCGGTGGCGAAGCCGAACTCCTCGGCGCCCAGCAGCGCGGCCATGACAACGTCGCGGCCGGTCTTGAGCTGGCCGTCCGTCTCGACGACGATGCGGCTGCGGAGGTTGTTCAGTACGAGGGTCTGGTGGGTTTCGGCGAGGCCGAGCTCCCAGGGCAGACCGGCGTGCTTGACGGAGGTGAGGGGCGAGGCGCCCGTGCCACCGTCGAAGCCGGAGATGAGGACGACGTCGGCGTGCGCCTTGGCGACACCGGCGGCGATCGTGCCGACACCGACCTCGGCGACGAGCTTGACGCTCACGCGGGCGCGGCGGTTGGCATTCTTGAGGTCGTGGATGAGCTCCGCGAGATCCTCAATCGAGTAGATGTCGTGGTGCGGGGGCGGGGAGATGAGTCCCACGCCGGCGGTGGTGTGGCGCGTGCGGGCGACCCAGGGATAGACCTTGGTGCCGGGCAGCTGGCCACCCTCGCCGGGCTTGGCGCCCTGGGCCATCTTGATCTGGATTTCGCGGGCGTTGACGAGGTACTCGCTCGTCACGCCGAAGCGGCCGGAGGCGACCTGCTTGATGGCGGAGTTGCGGGAGTCGCCGTTCGCCATCGGGAGGAAGCGGGCGGGATCCTCGCCGCCCTCGCCCGTGTTGGACTTGCCGCCGATGCGGTTCATCGCAATGGCGAGCGTCTCGTGGGCCTCCTCGGAGATGGAGCCGTAGGACATCGCGCCCGTCTTGAAGCGCTTCAGGATGCTCTCGACGCTCTCGACCTCGTCGATCGAGATGGCCTCGGAGGGCTTGAAGTCGAGCAGGCTGCGCAGCGTGCAGTACGCGGCGCTCTGGTCGTTGATGTGCTTGGCATATTCCTTGAACAGATCGTAGCTGCCGACGCGGACGGCCTTCTGCAGCTTGTGGATCGTCTCGGGGGTGAAGAGGTGGGCCTCACCGGCGTCGCGCCACTTGTACTCACCGCCCGTGGGCAGCAGCTTTTCCTCGGCGACCATGCGCTCGGCAAAGGCGTTGTTGTGGCGGATGAGCACCTCCTGGGCGATGACATCAAGGCCGATGCCACCGACGCGCGAGGGCGTCCAGGTGAAGTAGGTGTCGACGACGTCCTGGCGGAGGCCGACGGCCTCGAAGACCTGGGCGCCGCGGTAGCTCTGGATGGCGGAGATGCCCATCTTGGAGGCGACCTTGACGACGCCCTTGGCGGCGGCCTTCACGAAGTTCTTGCAGGCGGTCTTGTGGTCGATGTTCGTGAGGATGCCCTCACGGATCATGTCATCGATCGTCTCGAAGGCCAGGTACGGGTTGATGGCGCTGACGCCATAGCCGATGAGCAGCGAGAAGTGGTGGACCTCGCGGGCCTCACCGGTCTCGAGCACGAGGGAGGCGCGGGTGCGCAGGCCTTCGCGGATGAGGTAATGGTGGAGACCGGCGATCGCCAGCAGGGCCGGGATCGGGGCGAAGTCCTTGTTCACGCCGCGGTCGCTGAGGATGATGACGTTGATCTCGTCCTCCTCGATCATGCGGCGGGCCATCATGCACAATTCCTCGAGGGACTTGGCGAGGCCCTTCTCACCGCGGCTGACGCGGAAGAGGATGGAGAGCGTGCCGACCTTGAGGCCGGGCAGCTCCATGCGGCGGATCTTGGCGAACTCCTCGTTGGTGAGGACGGGCCACTTGATCTCGACGCGGCGGGCGGCGGAGGGCTGCGGGTTGAGCAGGTTGCCCTCGGAGCCGAGGCGCGTCTCGGCGCTCGTGATGATTTCCTCGCGGATACAGTCGATCGGCGGGTTGGTCACCTGCGCGAAGAGCTGCTTGAAATAATCATACAGCATGCGCGGCTTGTTGGAGAGCACCGCGTGCGCGGCGTCATTGCCCATCGAGCCGATCGCCTCGACGCCGTCACGGGCCATCGGGGTGATGATTATGCGCTCGTCCTCGTTCGTGTAACCGAAGGCCTTCTGGCGCTGGATGAGGCTGTCGTGGTCGGGAGTCGGGACGGAGCCGGCGTCGGGCAGGTCCTCGAGCTTTAGCATGTGCTCCTTGAGCCAGGCGCGGTAGGGGCGCTCGGCGGCGTACTTGCTCTTGATCTCCTCGTCGCCGACGATGCGGCCCTGCTCCATGTCCATGAGGAACATGCGGCCGGGCTGGAGGCGGCCCTTGGTCTCGATGTTGGCGGGATCGATGTCGAGCACGCCGGCCTCGGAGCCCATGATGACCACACCGTCCTTGGTGACGTAGTAGCGGGAGGGGCGCAGGCCGTTTCGGTCGAGCACGGCGCCGACGCACTTGCCGTCGGTGAAGGTGATGGAGGCGGGGCCGTCCCACGGCTCCATGAGGCAGCTGTGGTACTGGTAGAAGGCCTTGCGCGCGTCGTCCATGGTCTCGTGGTAGGACCAGGGCTCGGGGATCATCATCATCACGGCGTGCGGCAGCTCGCGGCCGGCGAGGTAGAGCAGCTCGAGCGTGTTGTCGAACATCGCCGAGTCGGAGCCGTTCGGGTCGATGATCGGCAGCACCTTGGCGAGATCCTCACCGAAGGCGTCGGAGACCATGTTGGCCTCGCGGGCGTGCATCCAGTTGATGTTGCCGCGCAGGGTGTTGATTTCGCCGTTGTGGGCGATGTAGCGGTACGGGTGGGCGAGCTCCCAGCTCGGGAAGGTGTTCGTGGAGAAGCGCGAGTGGACGATGCCGATCGCGGTTTCCATGAGCGGATTGCTCAGGTCGGGGAAGTAGC
>JAHFTI010000150.1:0-4852 GCA_023265535.1 Opitutaceae bacterium | reverse complement strand
GAGCTGCGTGGTCAGGAGCATGCCCTTGTACACGATCGTGCGGGCGGAGAGGCTCGGCTGGTACCAGGCTTCGCCACCGTCGAGACCGGCGGCGCGAATCTCGTTGTAGGCGCGCTTGCGGATGATGTAGAGCTTGCGCTCGAAGGCGAGGTCGTCGGCGAGCGCGGCGTTGCGGCCGATGAAGACCTGGCGGATGTAGGGCTCGCAGGACTTGGCGGTTTCGCCAAGGGAGCTGTTGTCGACGGGGACCGTGCGCCAGCCCAGGAAGGTCTGGCCTTCGGACTGGACGATCTGCTCGAACTTCTCCTCGAGGCGGCGGCGCTTGGTGATGTTGCTCTTGGGGAGGAACACCAGGCCGGCGGCATACTGGCCGGCGGCGGGCAGCTCGAAGCGGGCCTTCTTGGCGGCGTCCTGGAAAAACTTGTGCGGGATCTGGAGCAGCACGCCCGCACCGTCGCCGGTGTTGGGCTCGCTGCCTGCGGCACCACGGTGATCCAGATTCTCCAGCACCTCGATGGCCTGGAGCAGCACGCGATTCGATTTGCGGCCTTTCATGTTAACGACGAAGCCGACGCCGCAGGCGTCATGCTCGAAGGCTGGATCATACAGACCCTGCTTCTTCGGCAGACCATTGCGAAACTCGCTCTGGTTGCCGCTGGAGAGGGACGCGGTGGTTTGGTTTTCCGGGTGCTGCACGGTGTTCACTTCTCTATGTGCTGGGTTGACGAAATTTCGGCGCGAAAATCGGCTCAATTATGAGCAAAAATCATGCCGAATTAGAAGAATCGCTCGGTCTTTGTGGCTGTCGATGCATGACTTTCATGCGAGCAGCCTTGGTTGATGGGAATTTCGGGTTCAACGGCGTTGGGGGCAACGAGGTGGTTGCTCAACATGTAATTCTCCACCTCTTCACCCGACACGTCGGCCAGCATCACGCCATCGATCTCGACGCAGGGGGAGAGCCCCTGGGCCGACTTGCGCACCATCTCCTCGTAGTTCGAGCGGTTGTTGATGATATCAATGTCCTCGTAGGGCAGGCTGTACTTGCGAAGGACGGCGCGGACGCCGTTGGACCAGCCACAGGAGGGTTTCAAATATGCTTTGATTGTCATTGGGGAAGCGTGTGCGTGGACAAAAACGGCGCAAGGTAGGGGCGGCGATTTCCTCTCAGCAAGCGGAACCTCCAATTTGCCTACACCAACAGCAATGCTTATTCAATGCCTGCGCACAAATAATCATGGCTGAGGGGTGGGCAAGAAGTGAGGACCGGGTGGTGCGAGGCGGGGAAAGGGTGCCGGGGAACCAAGGTTGTGCGTGCGAATTGTGTGCGAAGCACCGGCGCGGGCCTGGATTTGCCCGGCCGGACTCCCCCGACGGAGCATATCCTGCGCCTCGCGCAGGCGAAAACTTGCCTTTTTCCTCCCGCTGGCCGTTCTTCCCGGGCAGCCATGAACGACGCCGACAACTCGCCCTACTCACACACGCCCGAACCGGGCGAGGTGGGCCTGGTCGAGCCCCGCGACTTCGTTCACCCGCAGCCCTTTACCTTCGACTGCGGCCAGTCGCTGCCCGGCTTCACCCTGCGCTACGAGACCTACGGCCGCCTCAACGCGGCGCGCGACAACGCGGTCATCGTGCTGCACGCGCTCAGCGGCGACCACCATTGCGCGGGCATCCATTCGCTCAACGACCGCAAGCCCGGCTGGTGGAACAACCTGATCGGCCCCGGCAAGGCGGTGGACACCAACCGCTTCTTTGTCCTCTGCTCGAACGTGCTCGGCGGCTGCCAGGGCAGCAGCGGCCCCTCGTCGATCAACCCTGCCACAGGCGTCCCCTACGGCATCAGTTTCCCCTTTGTGACGGTGCGCGACATGATCCGCGCCCAGAAGCTGCTCTGCGACCACCTCGGCATCACCCGCCTCGCCGGCGTGATCGGCGGCTCAATGGGCGGCATGCAGGCGCTGCAATGGGGCATCGAGTACCCTGACTTCGTGCATCGCGTCATCGCCATGGCAACGACCGCCCGCGAGAACGCGCAGGGCATCGCCTTCAACGAGGTGGGCCGCCAGGCGATCATGCAGGATCCGGACTGGAACCAGGGCATCTACGGCAAGGGCGGCGGGCCGCGCGTGGGCCTGGCGATCGCGCGCATGATGGCGCACATCACCTACCTCAGCGACACCTCGATGGACCGCAAATTCGGGCGCCGCAAGAAGAGCGCCGCCCCGGCCGCCTCGGGCGCCGCGCTGGACGTGCAGTTCGAGGTGGAGAGCTACCTCAAGCACCAGGGCGAGTCCTTCATCAACCGCTTCGACGCGAACTCCTACCTCTACATCACGCGCGCGATCGACCACTTCGACCTGCCCGGCACCTACGGCTCGCTCGAGCAGGCCTTCGCGCCCGTGAAGGCCCACTCCCTCGTGGTGGGTTTCACGAGCGACTGGCTGTTCCCGCCCGAGCAGAACCGCCACATCGCGCTCGCGCTGCTGCGCGCCGGCAAGCGCGCCACCTACGCCCAGCTCGACACGGACCTCGGGCACGACTCCTTCCTCCTCGAATCGCCCCAGATCTACGACCTGGTGCGCGACTTCCTCGAACGCGCATGAGCACGCCGACACACACGCCGAAAAAGCAGGCCGTGAAACGCACGGTCGACATGCAGATCATCGGTGACTGGGTGGAGCCGCGCTCGCGCGTGCTGGACCTGGGCTGCGGCCGCGGGATCCTGCTCGAGTACCTGGCGCATTCGCGCGAGGTCTTCGGCATCGGCGTGGACCTCGACTTCGCGAAGGTGGCGGCCTGCGTGCACCGCGGCATCACGGCGCACCAGGGCGACATGATGGACTTCATGCGCTACTTCCCGGACGGCTTCTTCGACCGCGTGATCTTCTCGCGCACGCTCGAGGAGCTGCAGAACCCGGATGCGATCATCCAGGAGGCGCTGCGCGTGGGGCGCACCGTGGCGGTGGGCTTCGTGAACCACGGCTACTGGAAGAACCGCCTGGACGTGCTGCTCAACGGCAAGAAGCCGCGCAACGAGGTGTACACCTCGCTCTGGCACGAGAGCCGCCCCGCCAACCCGGTTTCGATCGCGGACTTCGAGCTCTTCTGCGCCACCCGCCAGATCCGCATCACGCGCCGCTCCCTGCTGCGCGGCGACTGGAAACGCCCCTGCCGCGTACTGCCCAACCTGCGCGCCGGCTACGCGCTCTTCGACCTCACGCGCTGAGGGGGGGGGGAGGAGGAGCGACGACGGCCGCGAGGGCCTCAGTCGGGCCTGACACCCCAGGTGGAGACTTGCCGCACGCCCCGGGCGGTGCTGTGAAGGCCCCACCGTTTGATCTTGGAATAGCGGACCGTGGGAATGGCGAAGCCACCCACATCGAGCCAATGAAGCGGCGAGGGTTTTCCCATCTTGAACTCAAGCGGCCGCGATTCCTTCACCACCATGCCCGGCATCAGCAGGCTGTCCCCCTTGCCCTTGAGAGGATCCTCCGAGGCATTGCCAAATTCCGCCCTGAACTTGACCGGGTCCCAGCGCAGGTTGTGACGGCGAAGAAAGCCCACCAGCGGCTCGAGAAACACCGCGCGACGACGCTCCTCGACATGGGCGCCATCCTCAATGGGCGGAAGTTCGTAACGCGCACTTGCCGCATTCAGGACGACTTGGGTCCCGTAGCGCTGTGGACGCCCCTCGGCGACGGCCACCATGTCCTCGAGTGTGGCGACGGCGGAGACATCCGCCTGCCGGGCGGCCGCCGCCTCGCGCAGGAGGGGAAGCAGGCGCTGTTTGGTCGGCAGGTCGGTGGCACCGAGGAGCAAATTCATCATTCCACTGGTGGCATGTTTGCCCACCTGCGCGGGCGTGATCCACCCCTGGCGGTCGATCAGGGAGACCAGCTCGGCTGCGAGCTGCCTGTCCAGCGCCTGTGCCAGTGCCAGGGCCTCCTCATCCACCTGGCCGAGGGGAAGGGCCTGGATTTTCTCGCGGTATTTCTCCCAGGATGCGCTGCTCCTGACCACCCATTCGAGGACGCGCTGCCTGAGTTGTTCGTCATGACCCTCGGGGCGCGGGGCCCCGCCCCACTGCACGTGGCAGGCCAGCGGCTCGGCTTCGAGGTAGGCCTCCACACTCCAGTCGATTTGGAACGACCGCACATAAACGGACATGGGGGGAAGCCCCATCGAACGCCTCAGCTCCTCGAGACGCGAAGGATCCTCCAGGGGAGCCACCAGAACCCGGCCATCGCGCATGTCCGTGATCATCTGGCTCCCGTAGCGCTGACGCCGGCCTTCGGCCAGGGCAACGCGATCCTCGAGCAAGGCCAGCTGATGTGCGAAAGCGCACTTGTTCTTCACAGCCTCCCGGAGCAGCGGCAGGTAGCGTTTCTGCGTGTCGAGGTCCGCATGCTGGATCACGAGAAACAGCGCCCGGTTTCCCTTGGTCCCCACGCGGTCGGGACCCAGCCAGCCATGGGTGTCCAGGAACGCCCTCACCTTGGCGAGGTTCTCGGCATCCTTGGCTGCGATGTCCTTCCACAAGGCTAAAACCTCGGGGGACTTGAAGCCATGCCTGACCCGGACAGCCTCGAGCTGCTGGCGACCCTGCTGGTCGTCAGCCAGTATCTGTTCCAGGTAGGAACTGAGCGCCGGGTCTGCCTTTGCGCCAACCAGGCTGACGCTGGCTGCCACAGGCTCCGCCTGCAGACAGGCCGGGGTGAGCATCAGGCCGAACGACATCAAAACGAGGAGCCTTGAGAAATGGGGGAACATCATATGAGGCAACCCATAGACTACGAACGAGCTCGACCTTTCATAGAAAAAAATAGGCGGGGAGCGGACCTGCCCGGAC
>JAHFTI010000149.1 GCA_023265535.1 Opitutaceae bacterium | reverse complement strand
GATCTCGTCGTCGCGCCGCCCGAAGTCCGCGCGACTGCCGGCACTCCGCTCGGCGCGCGCCAGGCGCGGATTGTCCGCCTTCAGTCCGAAGCAGGTGATCACCGGAAAACCGGGCGAGGACACCACGCCGAAGAGCAGGGGGTCCGCCGACTCCACGCCCGGCATCGCGGCGATCCGATCCGCATCGCCGTCGCGCACGGAGCTGAAAAAGAGGTCTGACACATTGCGCTCGAAGACGAGGTAATGGCTGTCCGTCGAGAGGATGCGCTCGAACATGCCGATGGCGCCGTTCACCAGCGCGAGGATCGTGAGCATGGCCGCCACGCCGAAGGCGATGCCCGCCACGCCGATGAGGGCGCGCAGCTTGTGGCGAAGCAGGTTGATGGGGACGAGGGCGAGGAAACGCATGGCTCAGGGCTTCACGGTCCCCTCGAGGTGAAAGGCCACCTTCACCTTGGGATCCACCTTGAGGACACCGATCATGCGGATGATCGGAAGGCCGAAGGCCTGCGTGTCGATGATGACCTCGCCGTCAAACTGGTAGCGCTTGCCCTCACGCGTCACGGTGACGGGCACATTCAGGGACTGGCTGACGCCATGGAAGGTGAAGGAACCCTTGGCCGTCTGGAGCTTGCCCTCGCCCGGCTCGAGATGATCCATCTCGAAGACACAGTCGGGAAACTTCTGCGTTTCCTGCCACTCGTTCATCTTGCGATCGCGCTTCTCCTTGCCCGTCTTCACGTCGAGCATGCGAAACTTGAAAAGACAGGCGGTGACTGCACCGCTGGCCGGATCCACCTTGATGACGGCCTCGTAGTCCTTCAGCTGCCCGACAAACGAATCCACGGTGGCCTTGACGTCCACGTTCACGCGGGATGCGGCCTTGTCGATGACGACCACGGCATCCTCCGCACGCGCCAGGAGGGCGACGCTGAAAAACAAGACCAGGCCGAGAAGTGTCTTTTTCATGTTGGATAAGGGACCCTTGAGAGGCGCGAACTTGCACCTCGTTCCCTCACAAGGCAAGCCCACCGGGCGCGGCGGGAGGCAAGTCACCCGATTGTGACCCTACGCAATAACATCCGCCCCACTCGTACCACAAACGATTTGAGGCCTCCTTGGATTGACTCTGTGCGCCCTGTGTCTCCGTGGTTCAACTCCTCCTTTCCATACTTCGGTCCCTTGGCGCCAGACCAAGGCCCCGATTGATCTGGACGGGGCAACGCTCCATGTTGGGCGCGAATTTTCCTTCCGCCCCCGCCCACAAAGCTCCACCCTGCCGTTCCTCACTCCATGGCCGACACCACCCCCAAGTTCTCCTTCATCTGCGGAGCCGACGATTTCCTCGTCGGCCGCGCCGGCAAGGAACGCTGGGACAAGCTCGTGGCCGAATCCGGCGCCGACGAGTACGGCGTCGAGGTCATCAGCGGTTTCGCCGCCAACTTCAACGAGGTCGAGGCCTGCATCTCCCGCTTTCGCGAGTCCGTGCAGACGGTCTCGATGTTCGGCGGCAAACGCGTGGTCTGGCTGAAGGACGTCTCCTTCCTGGCCGACAGCGTCACCGGCCGCGCCGAGGGCACGCTGACCCTCGTCGAGGACCTGCAGGCCCTGCTCGCCTCGATCAACCCCGCCGAGGTCGGCGTGCTCATCACTGCCGCCCCCGTCGACCGCCGACGCAGCTTTCCCAAGTGGTGCGAGAAGAATTCCGACTTCCTGCTGGCGGGAGGCGACGGCGGCAACGCGCACGACGCGATGATCTCGATCATCCTGGCCGAGGCACGCAGCATCGGCGCGCGCATCGAGCCCGACGCCGCCGAACTGCTCTTCGCCAAGGTCGGCCCCAACACCCGCCTGCTCGTCGAGGAGGTGCGCAAGCTCTCGCTCTTCGCGGGCGAGGGCCAGCCGATCACCGAGGCCCATGTCGCCGAGCTCAGCCCGAACGTCGCCGAGGGCGACTTCTTCGAGGCGGCGGAGTGCTTTTTTCAGGGCCGCCTTCAGCCCACCCTCGATGCGCTCCACCGCCACTTTTTCTCGGGGGGCGATGCCCGCCCGCTGCTCAGCTCGCTGCAGAACCGCAACCGCATCCTGATCCAGGTCAGGGCCTTGGTCGACAGCGAGGAGGTCAAGCTCGGGCCGCGCGGGCTCGACGGCCTCCAACGCGCCGCCACCACCCACGGCCAGCGCTTCGGCAGCGCCATCTCGGACAAGAGCGCCTACAACATCTTCAGCCAAAACGCCTGGTACGTGGGCAAGCTGGCCTCCGCCGGCAACCTGCCCACCCTGCGCAAGCTCATCGACAACCAGCGCGAGTTCATCGCGACCTTCGAGGGGCTCATCCGCTGCGACGACCAGGAGGAACTCCTCCGCGCCATGGTCGTGCGTTGCCTGGGCAGTGGCTGACGCGGGATCTCCCCATCGCCGCGGCCACCCGGGTTCCCAGGATGCTCCCGCCGGCCCCGCAGCGCCACCCCTGGCTGCGCGCACGAGAGCCTGGGCTGGCGGCAATGCCCTTCCACACAAGGTCCTCAGCCCCTTCTGAACAGGATATTTGGCATCGCCCTCGCGAACGGATGCACCCAGGATCGAGCTGACGCGGCACCTCACCCCAACCCGGCGCCGCGCCAGGAGAACCCCTTCATGTCCAGCGACCTGCTTCTTGGTATTGGCGTCGCCATCATCGTCATGGTGATCCTCAGCCTCTTCAGCCTGCGCAAATATCGCTCCGCCTGGACAGGCACGGTGCTCTCCACCTGCCACATACCCGGCGACGACGAGGGCGGCCAGGACCAGTACAAGGTGACCGTGCGCACCGACGAGGGCCGCACGCTCAGCTTCGATGTCGTCAGCCAGGCCATGCTCGGTGAGTTCCCGGTGGGCACGCGCGTCCAGAAGCTGCCACGACAGCTCTTTCCCACCCCGCTGCGCACGGGCACGCCCCCTCCTCCTCCTCCCCCACCGCCTCCGGCTCCGCCGCGCAGTCCCTGATTTCCCTTACGCCAAGCGGACTCCGACAAGGGTCGGGTACGCCCGGAAAGCGGCGCAATTGAAAAGTCCCTGACACAGCCCCAGCACATCACGCCCCTCCAGGGCGGGCCCCCTTTCGCATGAAAGTCCTGAAATGCCTCCTGCTCGCGCTCGGCCTGCTGTGCCTTGCCGCACTCCCCTCCCGCGCCCATTCCGACGAGGGTTGGACCAATCCACGGCAGGCCGCCTCCGGCTCCGGCGAGGCGAGCATCTCCGGCGACGACGCCCAGGTCACCCTCACGGGCGACTCGCTCGCCGCCTACGGCGTGATCCGCAGCCGCAACCTGTCGGGCGACTTCGAGCTCACCGCCCGTATCAGACTTTCCACTACACGCCCGCGCAACGGCGAGAACCGCCGCGCCCAGCTCCTCCTCGACTCCCAGGAGGCGGGCCGCTCCGGCCGCAACCAGGTCTATGTCGGCCTCGTCCAGCGCACCGCTGGCCGCCTGGCGCAGACAGGCGGGGAACTGCGCGCCATCACCAACCTGGTGGTCGACGGCACCGGCGGGCGCATCAGCCTCCGCCCTCTCGCCGGCGACGGCAATTCCGCCACCTTCCGCCTCTCGCGCCGCGGCGACGAGATCAGCACCTACATCGCCGAACAGGGCGAATGGGTGCAGCTCAGCACCTGGACGGGCGGTTTCGGCGACACCGTGCGCGTCAACTTCCAGGTCGACAACAAGTGGGAGACCTCCCTCCCCTGCCCCGCCTCGGGCAGCGTCAGCTACCTCTCGGAAGCCAGCGCGGAAAATCCCGTGGCACCCAACCGGCGCCCCGCCGGCCGTCCCGCGGGCGACGACTCCCTGGCAGCCGCCCTCGGCGGCCTTCGCGAGCTCCTCGAGAACGGCACGCCGCCCCCATCCGCCTCCAACGCCGCTCCCGAGCCCCTGCCCATCCCGCCCGCCCCCCGCGAGGAGCACAGGCGCCGCACCCAGGATTCCCGCCGCGCCGACGCCCCGCCCCGCATCGATTCCCAGCCCCGTGTCGACGGGCACAGCGGGCGCAACGACCGCGCCACCCCACCGGCCCGCCGCGACGACAACCCGCTCGAGGAGCTCAGCGCCGTGGCCTCCGCGCTCGACCAGCTGCTCAATCCCAACGCCAGCCGCCCCACCCCGCAGCCGGAGCCCTCCCGCCGGGAGCCGTCGCCTCCCCGCGAGGCCCCCGGCCACGGCCGGCATTCCTCCGGCAGCGCGCCGGACCTCTCGCCCAGGCCCATGGACGACAGTCGTGCGGAGCGTGGACGGCGCAACGACGACGGGGCCGTTGCGTATCCAAACAATAACTACAGCACAGCCCGGTCTTCCTCCGAAGCCTCCGCCTCGGCCGCAGCGGACGCGGGCAACGGGGACGAGGGCACCGAGGCCGCCCCCGCACGCCTCGGCCTCCGCCTCTCCGACTTCACCGCGGAGAAGTGGCCCTTCCGGGACAACTCCCTCTGGGCCGTGCCCTCTCGGCCGCTTCCCCTGCCCGCCGAGTTCCCCGCCTCACCCTCGGTGATCGCCCCCTTCAACGAGATCAACCTCCTCGCCCCCGACAAGTACGAGGACCTCGTCACCACCGCCAAATCCGGCATGCACCTCCTGATGGGCCCGCTTTCCCCGGAGGACGAGCTCGCCTTCGAGAAACGCTGGGCGCCCCTCTACGAGTTCCCCTGCAGGCAGACCCTGGACTACCTGCGCCGCTTCAACCCGCTCTGCGCCCAGTTTCTCTCCGCGCGCACCGCCCTCGAGGAGGCCGCCAAGGCCTACGACCGCGCCCAGGCCGAACTGCTCTCCGCCTGCACGGCGGACGATCCCGACCAGGCCCGCGCCGCCACCGAGCTGATGCGCATCCAGAAGGACCTGATCCAGGGCCATTCCAACACGATGTCGCGCGCCGCCAAGGCCATTGCCAAGCTCGGCCCCCTGCCCAGCCCCCTCGAGGAGAAGGGGCGCGCCCGCCGCCGCCACGACGACGCTCTCGCCACCTTCTCACCCCTGCCCTTCGAGGGCGAATGGATCGGGCCCGATGGCGAGAACAAGGCCTACCGCGGCCTCCAGGAACTCGCCCCCGGCCGCTGGCTCGTCTACATCGCCCCCATCTCGCGCATGGGCCGCGCCGCCCCGGGCTCCAAGTGGTTCCTGCGCGACTTCCTCTGGATCATGGAGCGCACCGACGACGGCCGCTGGCTCCTGCTCGACTGGTCCATGGTCCGCTCGGTCGAGGTCTTCCAGTTCAAGGGCGACAAGGCTTCCGTCCTCACCCTGGTCCCTGGCAACAGCTTCAACCCCGACCCCAGCTTCCGCCGCGGCAAGGCACGCCGCGTCAAGCCCCCGCAGGCCGAGTTGCCCGTCGCCGGCGGAGGCTCCTGGCAGCAACTGCTCTCCCTCGCCCGAGAAAACACCAAGGCCAAGCAGGACCAGTACGCCAAGTGGCGCTCCACCTTCCCCAACGAATACGAGGACGCCCTCAATGGTGGCCCCGGCAGGGCCACGCGCGACGCCGCCTACGAGGCAGGACTGGTCAACATACGGGAGGAGCTCGCGCGCCGCCGCGCCACCGATCTCAATCAGTTCGAGGGCAATGTCCCGACCGCCAAGTGGTACGCCGAGAGCAACGGAAAGACCTACGACGTCGCGGCGGAGCGGAAACGCCACACGCGCGAGCTCGACGAGCAGCTGGCCGAGGAGGAGAAGCGCATGACCGAAAACCTCAAGGTGGAGCTCGGCATCATCCCCCCGCCCGAGCCGGACGCCCCACCGCCCGCCGACCCCGCCCAGCTCGCGGCAGCCCAGGCCGCCCAGGCCCAGTACGAGTACGATGCCGCAGTCCTCGCCGAGCGCGTGAAGCTCCACGAGGCCAACATCGCCTACTTACAGTCCCGCATCGAGGACCTGCGCAACCGCCAGGCCTCCGCCAGCGACGCCGACCGCGAGGACCTCGCCTGGCAGCTCATGGTCACGCAGTCCAACCTGCAGCGCGAGCAGGACGCCATCCTCATGGCCAAGACCGGCGAATGGGTGCGCACCCCGACCGCCTTCGACAGCTTCGTGCCGAAACAGATCGCCGAGGAAACCCGCGCACGCGCCGCGCTCTGGGGCCAGGCCAACCGCGTGCTCGAGCGCGCCCAGCGCCAGATCGTCCTCGCCCCGCCCGAGGACCGCGACCGTCTCCTCCAGAACTTCAACCAGAGCGTGGCCCTCGCGAAGGGCGACCCCAGGCGCATCATCCACGCCGGCAAGACCCTCTTCGACCAGGTCCAGGGCGACGCCCAGGCCCTCTCCGGCAAGGCCGACGAGAACCTCATCAACGCCGACCGCAACCTGGCCTTCGTGCAGAACGTGAAGACCGTCTCCAGCGCCTCGCTGATGGTCATCGGCACCGTCGCCACGGCAGGCGGCGGCGGCACGCTCGTCTGCGGGCAGCTCACCGCCGAGGGCCTGATCCAGGGCGGCTACCAGACCGTCACCGGCTACCTCGAGGGCGGCCTGACCGAGGCCGTCAAGCAGGCCGCCGGCGCCTACTCCAACGCCGCCGGGCTCTTCACCACCGGGTTCGACGCCTACCAGGAGGCCGTGCTCGAGCACCTGCGGACCCAGGCCGAGAACCCGGGCGAGGTGCAGCTCGACGAGGGCGGCGCGGGGCTCAGGGGCGTCGCTTGGGCCGCCGCCGCCGAGGCCGCCAAGGCCGCAGCCATGAAGTTCGCCGTGGAGCCCGCCTGCGTCACGCTGCGCAGCGGACTGCCGCGCCCTGTATCCACTCCCCAGATACGCGTGGCAAACCTCCGCGGCGTCAACGCCCCCGGCTCGGCCCTCGCCCGCCCGAAGGCCGACCCGCGCACCGGCCCCGGTTCCGGCGTCAACTACGAGCCCGACCGCCGCTCCGACGGCCGCTACCCCACCATCGCCGAGCGCATCACCAACAACCAGTGGCAGCGCGACAACGCCGCCGGCCGCAACAAGGTCAGCCTCTTCAAGCAGCGCCAGGAACGTGTCGACGCCCTGCGCGAGGCCGGCGCCCCCGCCGACCAGGTGCTCCGCGCCGAGCGCCAGGCCGAGGACGCCTACAAGCTCGTCAAGACCGACTGGCACGCCAAGGCCACGCTCAAGAAAATCCAGTCCACCGGCAGCAACCCCACCCTGGTCCGCGGCTACGCCATGCGCGACCGCCGCAACATGGAGCTCCTCATGGCCACCGTGAACGAGCGCCTCACCCGCGCCAACCTGCCGCCCCAGCGCCTCCAGCTGATCTGCAACGCCGCGAACCAGGACAGCGTGGGCATGGACATCGACATGCACGCCGGCGATCCTCCCCGCTTCATCACGCGCCAGACCCGCGACAGGCCCCCCCGCACCATCGAGGTCCTCAATCCCGAGTACCTGCGCTGGCGCGAGAACCTCGTGCGCACCCACCCCGACGGCACCCGCGAGCGCCTCAGCACGGAACAGTTCCGCCGCGAGGCCGACCAGGCCCTGCGCGACTCCGTCCGCGAGCTCTACGGGGACAACTCCGAGCAGGTCTTCCCGACCTTCACGAGCCGCGAGCACGCCGAGGCCTACAAGGACCTCGCCTGGCTGGGCAACCGCCGCACCAGGCACGCCCTCTTCGACGAGGTGAATCCCGTCTGGTCCGGCCAGGCTGCCGATGTGACCGGCTACAAGGTCAACAGCCTGCCCCGCGACCATCCCGCCCTGCCCGCCTACCTCCACTTCCAGGAACAGGCCAGGGGACTGGCCAAGGACATGGACACCAAGCTCTTCGGCTTCGTGAACGACCGCTCCGGCTTCGGCGACGAGACGGGCATCACCCCGGGCCTCGCCCAGATCCACCCCGACAGCCCCCTCGCCAAGGCGCCTGACGACGTGAAGCGACACTTCCTCGCCCTGCGCGCCGTGCTCAACGACCTCGCCACCAACCGCTGCAGCCCCGTTGACGCCGACCGCCGCCTGAAGGAACTCACCGGAGGCCGCGGCATCCCCGAGGTGGCAGAGCGGCTCGCCGTCGTCCTGCAATCGCGGTGACTCCCCGGGCAGGCTGCGCCCTCACTGGCACAGCCTGCCCCTCCGCCCCGCCTGAAGTCCCCACACGCTCCGCGTCCCGCCCTGGAGCCCTCGCCTCCGGGCCTGTCCCCGACCCCAAATCCCGCTCCCACGCAGGGCTTTCCCCTATCCGGCAAAAAAACCTTCCGCCCGGCGCCGGGCTACGCCACTCTGCTCCTTTACGTCATGAAGCAGTCCAAAGCCTCCAAGCCCGCCGCCACCACCACCGCGCCCGCCACCAGCGATTCCGGCCTCATCTCCAACGTCCTGGCCGAACGCTACGCCTCGCCCGCCATGCAGGACATCTGGTCGCCCAAGGGCCGCATCCTCCTGGAGCGCGACTATTGGATCGCCGTCATGAAGGCCCAGCGCGAGCTCGGCGTCGCCATCCCCTCCGAGGCGATCAAGGACTACGAGCGCGTGAAGTCGCAGGTCAACCTGCCCGCCATCGCCGCCCGCGAGCGCGTGACGTTGCACGACGTGAAGGCCCGCATCGAGGAATTCTCCGACCTCGCCGGCCGCCAGTTCATCCACCTCGGCCTCACCTCCCGCGACCTCACCGAGAACGTCGAGCAGCTGCAGATCCTTTCCGGCCTCAAGCTGGTCCTCCACAAGACCGCCTCCGCCCTCCTCGCCCTCTCCAAGCAGGCCGAGGCGCACCGCGACCTCATGATCACCGGCCGCACGCACAACGTGCCCGCCCAGCCGACGCCC
>JAHFTI010000148.1 GCA_023265535.1 Opitutaceae bacterium | reverse complement strand
CTTCAGCCGGTAGAAGCTGACTGAAGGTTGGCGACGGCCCTTGCCGTGGCGCTTGATGCACTCCCAGCCGGCGGGAGCCAGTTCCATTTCGCCCGGCATCTCGAAGACAACGATGGGGTCGAGCGAGGCGGGAAGGGCGGCGGCGAGCTTCTCGAAGAGCAGCGGGGCGACGGCCTCAATGACGTCGTAGGGAGGATCGATGAAGATGAGTTCCGGGGAGCCTGCCTCGCCGAAGGGGGCGGTGGTGGCGTCCATGACGAGCACGCGGGCGGCCTCGGTGGAGGAGCGGCCGAGGCTCTTGCACACGCTCTCGATGTTTTCGCGCAGGCAGGTGGCTGCCTTGTTGTTCTTCTCGACGAACACGCCCGAGGCGGCGCCGCGGCTGAGGGCCTCGAGACCGTAGGCGCCGCTGCCTGCGAAGAGGTCGAGGAAGCGGGTGTTGGCGAGGCGCGGGGCGAGGCTGTTGAAGACGGCCTGGCGGACTCCGTCCGTGGCGGGACGCACCGCGTCCCCGGCGGGGACACGAAGGGGGATGCCGCGGGCTCTGCCACCAGTGATGCGCATGGGGCAGAGACAAGGAAGCCGGGCGCACAAGGCAACCCCAATGGCAAAGCGGAGGCGGGCCTTGCGGGGCGGGGCCGGGGCGGTTTCATTGGGCCGCATGTGCAGCCAAGCCACTGGATCGCAGGAGAAGCAGTCGGAGCCGAAGTCCCACCCGTCCGGCAGGGCGCAGGCTGCGGGTGCCCGGGCGGCGGGTGCGGCGCGGGGGCCTGTTTTTCCCGTGAGCGACCATTGCGACGGCCGGGTGTTCTTCAACACACCCACGCACATCAATCGCACCTGGCTGGAGGTCCTGCGTTGGAAGCGCTCGGCGAGGCCGGGGCCCTGGCCCAAGTGGGTGCATGTCGAGCAGCAGGCCCCCGTGCCTGCGCCGGGTGGGGGAGCCGTGGCGCTGACGTGGATCAACCATTCCACGTTCCTGCTGCAGGGCGAGTTCGGGGCCTTGCTGACGGACCCGCATTTTTCCAGGAGGGCGGGGCCGCTGGGCCTGCTGGGGCCCGTGCGGGTGCATGCGCCGGGCGTGGCATTCGAGCAGCTCCCGCACATCGACACCGTGCTCCTGAGCCATGACCATTACGACCATTGCGACCTGGCGAGCCTGCGGCGCCTGGCGAGGCGGGATGACCCGCTGGTGGTGACCCCTCTCGGCAACGGGGCGCTGGTGCGCAGGGCGGGGCTCAGGCGGGTCGTGGAACTGGACTGGTGGGAGGAGGCGCCGGAGCTGACGGGGGGCCTGCGGGTGACCTGCACGCCGGCGCGCCACTGGAGCAACCGCGTGAGGGGGCCGCGCAATGGGCGGCTCTGGGGCGGCTTTTACCTGAAGACACCGTCGCGGCGGATCTATTTTTCGGGCGACACGGGGTACCATGAAAGCCTGTTTTCGACGATCAGGAGTAGGCTCGGCGGCCCGGACCTGGCGATGCTTCCCATCGGGGCCTACGAGCCGCGCTGGTTCATGCAGCCGCAGCATTGTTCGCCCGAGGAGGCGGTGCGCATCCATTGCGAGGTGGGGGCGGCACGCAGCGTGGCGATGCACTGGGGCTGCTGGCAGCTGGCGGACGAGGGGCGCGAGGAGGCGCCGGAGCTGCTGGAGCAGGAACTGGCCCGGTGCGGGCTGGCGAGGGAGGCCTTCCAGGCCATCAAGCCTGGCGAGAGCCTGGTCGTGTAGGTAAAATAAGTAAGTCTTAGTGAAATTTATTTGACAGCCGCGCGGCGGGCGGGCTGTGTGTGTCCGTTGTTTGGTAAAAAACAATTAACACACATAAATCAAATGAACAAGGTTGGGATGAAGGGCAGGCGGGGCTTCACGATGGCGGAGCTCCTTATCGTGATCGTATGCGTGGGACTGCTGGCGGCGGTGGCGGTGCCGACGATCAACCGTGTGCGCGATGCGCTGACGGACAGTGCGAAGGTCCGGAATGCGGACAAGCTGAACGAGTACGTGAGTGCGCTGCACAACGGCGGTGTGGACACGAGCAGCTTTGCCAGTGGCGAGGCGGTGATCACGGCGTTGCGCGGCGGGATCGTGATCCCGAGCGTGGTACCGGGAGGCGCCTCGATGGAGGTCCGGCTGGAGAAGGACGTGAATGCCGGAGCCTATGACTTTGTGGCGGGGACCAACACCGCGGCCCCGCGTTTCACGGCACGCCTCGGAGAGCGCAATGTCCGTCCCTGAGAAAATGCGGTGCCGCGCCTTCAGCCTGGCGGAGCTGATCATCGTGGTCGTCTGCATGGGGATCCTGGGCAGCCTGGCGGCGGGCGGCATCGGGAACCTGATGCAGGTGGGCCGCGAGGAGGCGGCGCTGGGCAGGGCGCGGCTGTTGAATGCGGCGCGCTCGAGCTATTCGCTGAGCCGTGCCGATGCGGCCCAGCTCTGGTCGCAGTGCGGGACGGACCAGCAGCGCTTCCTGCTCCTGTCGGCGGCCCAGGCCATCGAGGGCGAGGCGTCGGAGTACCTGAGTTCTCCGGGTGGCTACACCCTCGTGCTGAGCGGGCCCCTGCGCGGGCGCACCCTGGTGTTCAGGAATGGCGAACCCCTGGCCTATCGGTGAAAAGGTCATTTCCATCGCCGGGCCCGGGCCCGCTTGTGGCGGGGCGGAGAGGCTCCGCAGCGGCAGGCTTCAGCCTGCCGGAGTTGATCCTTGGCAGCCTGCTTGCGGCGCTGCTGGGCGCTGTGTTGCTGGCGCTGCTGCTCGTCGTGCAGCGGGCGCTTGTTCCGCAGCGTGTCCTGTCGGCCCGGGGGACTGTGGCGCAGGCTCCGTGTTTTGAGGTGTTGCCTGCAGCGTTGGCCCTGCATGAGGCGTTCCGGCAGCAGCTGGCGCGGGCGAGTGCGGTCTACGTGCTGGGCGGTGTGGTGTCGCAGGCCGGTGCGGCCTGGAGTCCGGCCAGGGCCTTGTCGCGGAGGACACTGCCCGATCTCGGGGTGCTCGCCCATGGGCTTTCCGGTGACAGCGCGGCCTTTGCCAGGGCCTATGCGGAGATGCTTGGGCCCGTGGACCTGCAGGCAGGGGCGGAGGATTTCACGGTGGTGGTCGTGGGGCGGGGGACCGAGCGCCCCGGGGTGCTGTGCCTGGTGCAGTGTCGTTCCCAGTCGGTGCAGGAGGAAGGTTCGGGCGACTGGCTCCTGAGGGAGGTCAGGCTGTGGCTGTCGGATGCCTCGGAACTCTCCTATTCCTTCGTGGAGCGGCCGGGCTCGGGACTCTTCTGCGGGGCTGTGCACAGCGTCTATCGCGCCTCCACGGATGCCGAGTCCATCGAGGAGGGACCGGCGACGCTGGTGTTCCCCGACCCGTGGCTGTTTGCCGTTTCGCAGGAGGGGGACTCCACGCGGCAACCCGGTTCACGGTTTTCCTATTTTATCCCTGTCCACCCATGAAGTCCCATGTAGATCGCCGGCGTGGTGGGATCCTCCTGGGGGTCCTGGTGTTGCTCCTGGTCTTCTTCGGGGTGCTGGCCGGCATGCAGACGCTCATTGTGGTGCAGGCGGATCTCTGCACCCGGGGGCTCGCGATCGAGCACCAGAACGAGGTTTTGCGGCAAAGGGCCAGGCTGGCTCTGCAGGAGGGGCTACAGGCCTCGCTCGAGGCGAGGGACCTCGCCCATTTTCCCGAGCGTGTGGCCCGGGTACTGACAGCCTTGGGGCGTGATGGCGGCACCGTGCAGCTGGAAGGGCTGGAGGCGGGGGCCCTGGCCGTCAATTGGCTGCCCATGCTTGATGCCGTGCCCGTGCCCCTGACGCCCGCTCCTGCCTCCCTGCAGGGGCTTCATCCCGGGCTGGGAATCAGGGAGGGGACCTTGGTGTCCCCGGGGCCCGAGCGAACCGTGAGGGTGGTCGTGACTGGGCCCGGAGCTGGGGCGTTGCCGGGCGTGAGGACCTTTCAGCTGGGCAGCGTGGGTGTTCCGCTGTGCGCCACCTCGGTGTGTTTTTATGAGCTGCCGACCGAACTGGGGCTTCAGGTCGAAGGGCGACCCTCCAGGGGGCAGGGGCTTGCGGATGGGTGTGAGGATCCTGCGGGCCAGCAGCTGCTGGCACCGCGTACGCGGCCCTATCATTACAGGGTGAAGGCCAGCCTGGCGCATGCTTATGCGAGCCTGTTCTCGCATTCGGGCGTGGGCATGCTGCGTTCGGCGGCTGGCCATGAGGGCTTCGCCCTTCTGGAGGCAGGGGAGCTTCGCCGTTCCGGGCTGGGAACAGCCCTGGCCGTGGCCGGTGGTGAGGCGCACCTGGACCTCTCCGGTGCCAGTCTCCCCCGCGTGCTGCTCGTTTCCGCGTCGGATGACAGCCTGAGCCTGAGCTTGGGAGAGGCGGTGGCGGGTGCGCAGATGTCGCCGCTGGTGCTGCTGGTGTTGGGCTCGGGGACCGCGCCGCTCAGGCTGGTGCTCGGTGATTGCGCCCGGCCGGTCCTGGTCCTTGCCGTCAATGTCAGCGTGGAAGCGGCGGCGGGCACGCGCTGGAGCGGAGGGCTCATTCTCGCTTCCAGCAGCCGGCTGTCGAATGCCGTCACGGAGCTTCACCTGTCCCATTTCAGCTGCCACGCCGCACAGTCGCCCCGCACCGGGGTGGTCCGTGCCGACATGGCGCAGCCCGCCTCGCTGGCGGCCTTGTATCCGCGTGTCCACTACGCCTTCGCGGGAGGTGGACAATGAGGACCTGCGTGGCATCCCGTCTCCCCCGTGGTCTGAGAGGCTGCAGGGCGCTTGCGCTCGTGGAGCTGCTGGTGGCGGTGTGCTGTGTCGCCCTGGTCCTCACTCCTTTCGTGCTGTACCTCAGGGAGGCCTCGCTGCTTCAGGTGAAGGGCTCGCTGCGGGGACGCGAGCTGGCGCAGGGCGCGTATCAGAGGCAGGTGCTGCTGCAGGGGATCGACCCGCAGCGCGCCTCCCATTTTGGCGGGACCCATCCCCTGTCGGCAGGCATGGCGCAGGCGGGTGTCGAGAGGGGGGAGGCCTTCACGCTGTCGGGGGCGGTTTCCCTGGTTCCGCTGGGCAACACCCCGCAGGAGACCGGCACCGCGGGCCGCGTGATTGCGGTGGGGCTCGAGCTCGGCGCAGGGGAGGCGTTGCCGCCACCCGACCCGGTGAGGGAGCCGGCCTTGCCGCTGACCATGAGGGCACCGGTCCTCAGTCCGGCCAATGGCAGCCTGCTCCTGCCGGCGCAACTCAGCCAGGGGCGGCTTCGGGTATCCGCGACTTCGCCGGAAGGCGGGCGCGTGGTGCTGGAGCTGAGGCGTCCCCTGCTGCGGCAAGCCGGGAGCCCGCAGGTGGGGGCGACAGTCCCGGCCAGCGCCCTGCTTGTCGGCATCGAGGGTGAGGCTTGGGTGGAGTTTGCCGGCACGGAATCGGCACGACAGAGGCCGGTGGAGCTGCCCGATGGGCGCCTGTCCTGGTATGTCGAGGAGGGGGGCGGGATCCGCAGGTACCTGCCGAGCGCACGTGTCCCGCTGCGTTATCGCATCTATCTTGGCACGCCGGTCCTGGTGCTTGGCGAGGGCATGCATCCGACGGGGGCCGTCGTGCCCGTCGATTTCCGGCGTGTGCAGGCGGTGCGTTCGGGCGGCGTCCCCGTTCGTATCCAATGGCCGGATACACTTTTGGAGGCCCTCGGCGAGGGGGCCTCGCTCCTGGGCGGCTTCACGGTCAGCTTTGAGGGGCAGGACTGTGACAACCAGGCCCTGGGAAGGCAGCTGTTCGGCCCGGGACGCCTTTCGCTCTGGGCCCAGCGCTCCCGTCTGAGGGCGCAGCCCCTTGTGCCCGCCAGCGCCGTCGGCAGGCCGGCGAGCTGGCAGCTGGAGCGCACGGCACTGCAGTTGCCGCAGCCCATACGGGTCGTTGGAGGCGGGTTGGCTGAGGAACTCCCGGCCGAGCCCGGATCCTTCGAGTTCAGGGTGTCGGAGCTTCCCGGGGTGGGGACTGTGGGCCGGCTTTCGGCGCGCGAGGGAACTGTCCTGGGTGCGGGCGGCGTCCTGCAGTTGGAGGTGCTGCCATGAGCAACCGGGAGCATGTGTGGGATTTCCTTGAGGAATTGGCGCAGCGCCAGGGCGTGTCGGACATCACCCTGTCGTCGGATGGGCGTGTGGCGGTGCGTTGCCGGGGGCAGCTGAGCATGCGCCTCGCCGGGTCGTTGGGTGTGGAGTGGACAGGTCTGCGTTCCGTGGTGCTCGGCGAGGCCTTTGGGGAGGGGCGGCGCACCTGCGTGTGCACCAGTGCGAGTGGCCGGCGTTTCAGGGCCACGCTTTCAGCGCATCGGCGCGGGGAATCCCTTTCGCTCAGGCCCCTTGCCACCGCGGTGCCCACCGCAGATGAGCTGCTGCTTTCCAGCTCACTCCTGGACTATTTTTCCACGCTGCGTGGCGGCCTGGTGCTGATTGCCGGTCCCACGGGTTCAGGCAAGACCACGACGGTGTCCGCGCTTCTCAGGGCGAGGGCTGAGAGGGTGGGTGGGAAGTTCATCACCCTGGAGGACCCCGTGGAGCATGTGCACGTGGACAATGAGGGTTCCTTTTTTGAGCAGCGGGAGCTGGGTCGGGACGTGGCCTCCTATGCGGAGGGCCTCAGGGAGGCGCTCCACATGAATCCCGATGTCATCGCAGTGCAGGAGATCAGGGAGTCGGCTGCCGCGGAAACGGCCTTGTCGGCCGCCCTGTCCGGGCATCTGGTTGTTGCGTCGATGCACGCCTTCTCCGCCTCGACCACGCCGCAGCGCTTCCTTGCGGTGATCAACCCGGGCATGGAGGACCTGGGTGCGCGTGATGCCCTGGCTTCCTGTCTCGAGGCGGTGGTGGTGCAGCGCCTCGTGCCGGGCTACGAGCGCATGGTGCCCGTATTCGAGGTCATGCTGCTGCGGGACGGAAGTGGGCGCATCGCACCGATGGAAAGGCTGGTCAGACAGGGAAACTGGCCTGGGCTGAGGCAGGAAATCGAAGTGGGCGGACGCCTGGGCATGATGGCCTGGGAGGACTCACTCAAGAGGAGGCGTGACGAGGGATTGATTCCCTGAGCCATCTTATGAAGGGAAATACCATCGACCCCAGTCCGGGCAGCCGGGCGCCACGAAGCCCCTTGGTGGAGTTGCTCAGCGGGACGGCGTTTCAGGCGCATCCCATGGATTCCAGTGTCGAGCTGGCGCGCCGCTTTGCAGGGCAGAGCCTGCTGCTGCTCATGACGGCAAGGGACAGGGCCGCCACCCTTCGCGTGGAAATCTCGCCCACAGGGGCCTTGCGGCTGCACGGGGCGCGCCAGGTCGCCCAGCGCAGCAAGGGGGAGTTGGTGGGAGTTCTGCGCGCGGAGGCAAAGGCCTGTGGCGCATCCTGGGTGGTGCTTTCCCTGGGATCCGGCTGGCAGGTCCAGTATGCCAACCGGTCGCTGAGGGGAGGGGCGGGTTCGGAGGCGGGGCCGCCCGAGCTGCTCCTGCGCAATGAACCGGGACTGTTCGTGCCCAAGCCTTCCGGGGATTGCCTCTATGCGGCGGTGGATCATCCGGTGTTGGACCGCTCGCTTGTGTTCGCCGTGAAACGAAGGGAGGTGGAGGCCTTGGCTGAGGAGGTGCACGAGGCGGGGTTGGGCCTGGCGGCGGTGCGCGTGGGCCTCGCCTCCATGCTTGAAGCCTGGTTTGCGCGGCAGGGTGCTGCAGCGTGCGGACGCGACCTGCTGATGAGCGACGGGCTCGGTGTGGTGTGGGTGGGTTTTGAGAAGGGGGATTTTCTTTCCCCGGCAGAGGCTGGCGGGGAGGGAATGTCGGCGCCGAGGCAGTATTCAAATCGTCCCGGAGACATCATCCAGGACCTTGCCCGCCTGTATCGCGACAGCGCAGACAGGGACCTTGCCTTTGTGGGGCCGGCGGAGCTGGACCCGAGCGCGGGGGACCCGGGGGCTGCGGGGCGGGTGAATTCCTTCAGGCTGGAACCTGCGGAGGCGGTGTTTGCGGCAGGCGTCAGACATGACTTTCATCCCCAGCTCGAGCTTCGTCGACCCGCACTCACGTTGCGGGTGCGGCGGAACCTTCGACTGGCCGCCTGGACGGGGGCGCTCGCCTGGGCATCGGCTGTGGCCGTATGCCTGCATGGATGGAGCCTGGAGGCTGAGATCGAAGGCTTGGAGCAGAGGACGAAGGCGGACAGGCAGGCGGAGCAGCTGTGCCTGAAACACCAGGAGGAATGCGCCGGGTTGAGGGCGCAGGCCATGGAGCATCTCCAGTGGCTCAGGACGCATCCTGATGCCCAGCGGCTCCTGCTGAGGCTGCTCGGCGGTTTTCCCGAGAATGTCAGCCTGGAGCGCATGGGGGCCCAGTTGGATGAGAGCGGTCGGCAGATGTCCCTCGAGTTCCAGCTCCTGGGAACGGAGGAGGGGCAGTCGGCGGCCCTCCGTGCGGTGGAGCAGGCCCTGCTTGGACTGGGTTACAGGATTGGGGAGCGCAATTCACCGGTGCCTGCGTCGCGGGGCACGCTGCACCGCTGGCGCCTGATCATCCCGCCGGCCTTTGAGGGAGGACAATCATGAGACATTACCGAAACGTGTTCATCGCCCTTGGTGGCGCCTGGCTGCTCGGCCTGGCCTGTGCGCTTTGGGCCCTTGGGTATGACGGGGAGCTGCGCGGACAACGGGACAAGGCCCGAGAGGCTGGCAGGCAAGCCTTTGAGCGTCTGGTGTTCGCGCGTCGTGCGCAGTCTGAATTGGAGGCAGGCATGCCTCCGCTGAGGAGTTTCC
>JAHFTI010000147.1 GCA_023265535.1 Opitutaceae bacterium | reverse complement strand
TCGACCTGCTCGGAGAGGTTGATCTTCTTGGCGTGCACCTTGAGGATCTGCTCGCGACCGATGATGTCGGGCAGGTCCACGTTGATGGAGCGGTCGAAGCGGCCGGGGCGCAGCAGCGCAGGGTCCAGCACGTCGGGGCGGTTCGTGGCCGCCATGATGATGACGCCCTCGGTGGTGTCGAAGCCGTCCATCTCGACGAGCAGCGAGTTCAGCGTCTGCTCGCGCTCATCGTTGCCACCGCCCAGGCCGGCGCCACGCTGGCGGCCGACGGCGTCGATTTCATCGATGAAGATGATGCAGGGGGCGTTCTTGCGGCCCTGTTCGAACATGTCGCGCACGCGGCTCGCGCCCACGCCGACGAACATCTCGACGAAGTCGGAACCGGACACGGAGAAGAAGGGGACGTCCGCCTCGCCGGCCACGGCCTTGGCGAGGAGCGTCTTGCCGGTGCCCGGAGGGCCGACGAGCAGGATGCCCTTGGGGATGCGTCCACCCATCTTGGTGAACTTGCGCGGGTCCTTGAGGAACTCGACGACCTCGCTGATCTCCTCCTTGGCCTCGTCGCAGCCGGCCACGTCGTTGAAGGTGAGCTTGTCACGGTCACGCGTGAGCATCTTGGCGCGGCTCTTGCCGAAGCTGAGGGCACCGCGGCCCGCATTGCGCAGCTGGCGAACGAGCAGGAAATAGAGCAGGCCGATGATCACCACGAAGGGGATGATCTGGGCGAGCAGCTGCATGAAGGTGTTGGTCGTGCGCGGCTCCACGAAGGCCTGCGTCTTCTGCAGGCGCTCGAGGTTGGAGTCGGTCAGGCGACCGGAGGCGATGAATTGCTTGGTCTTGCCGCCGGGGACCTCGACTTCCTCCTTGAGGTCGCCCGTGATCTCGGTCCAGTCGCGACCGCCCGAGGAGTCGGGGCGGATGACACCCTCCTTGATCATGTCCTTCTCGGCCAGGTCCACGACCTGCTGGATCTTCAGCGTGGCGGGCGGCGTCATCATCCGGGCACTCGGAAGATAGAACAGCGCCAGCATGGCGATGATGATCGCCAGCCAGATCAGCAACACCTTGGGCTGAAAGCGGTCGGGCGGGAGTTTGTTGATCGGGCGAGGCTTCTTCTTGAGATCGTTGTCAGACATCGAGTGGCGTAGACTAAGGGGTCAAACTGGAGGTTCCCCCGTATAAGTCAATGAGAGGCGCCTATATTTGCCGGGGAAAACCCGACCCCGTTTGTAAGGGGCTCACGCGCCAGCATGCTCGAAAGCCAGCACTTTGCGACGAATCAGGGCAAAGCCCTCCCTGCCCAGGCTGAAGCGAGTGCTGCGCCCCGAAGCACAGGCGTCGAGCAGCTGTTCGAAGCCCTGGCGCGACAGGTCGCCCCGGTACACCGTGGCTCCGAGCCACTGGTGCAGGGCGCGGCGTACAAGGGCGCGGGGCTTGTCCAGGAGCGGCCCCAGCTCCAGCACGGGACCGGGCCCGAGGACTTCGAGCGAGGCCAGCCAGGCATTCAGCGCCTCGTCGTCCTCCTCCAGCCACTCGCGCGACAGGGCGGCCCCCGCGAGGGCATCGCGCCCTTCCGCGCTCGCGCACCAGGCCGGCAGCACCTCGGACCTCACGCGGTTGCGAAAGTACAGGCCGGTGGCATTGCTGGAATCCTCGCGCCAGGAGGCCCCGACCTGTAACAAAAATTTGGATACGGCCGCCTTCGACAACCCCGAGAGGGGCCGCAGCAGCGTGACGCCGTCGGGCATCCGCTGCACGGGCCTCGGCGCCGACAGGCCGGCACTCCCGCTGCCCCGTGCGAGCCGCATCAGCATCGTCTCCGCGATGTCGTCAAGCTGGTGCCCGGTCCAGAGCACCCGCGCGCGCCGCCTGCGCAGCACAGTCCGGAAAAACGCCTGCCTTGCCTCGCGCGCCTGGGCCTCGCTGGCCTTCAACGGACGCTCCTCCCAGATCCCCTCCGCATGGGCGATGCCAAGCCCGCGGCTCACACGCCTGCAGAAAAAGGCGTCGGCCAGGCTTTCACGCCCGCGCAGGCGATGGTTGAAGTGCGCCGCCACCAGGCGCCGGCGCTGCTCCGGCCAATGCGCCCAAAGCAACAGCAGCAGGCAGAGCGAATCCGCCCCGCCCGAAAAGGCCACGATCCAAGGCCCCTTGCGTGCAGCCTCGGAACCGGCCCAGGCCAGCACACGCGGATGCAGGTGCGCCTTGGGAATCAGGACGCCCAGCTCCTCCGCCGCGTGTTTCCAGTCCATGTGAGGTGGAATGCTGCCCGTTGGGGAGCGCGCGGGGAGGCGGGCGGTGCGTGCCGACGCTTACTGGAAGCTCAGCGTGGCCTTGCCGAAGTACGGCACCAGGGCCGCGGGGATGCGCACGGTGCCATCGGCCTGGAGGTTGTTCTCCAGCAGGGCCGACAGGACGCGCGGCACCGCAAGGCCGGAGCCGTTGATCGTGTGCACGAGCTCGGGCTTGCCGCTTTCCTTCGAGCGGAAACGGATCTGGGCGCGACGCGCCTGGAAGGTCTCGAAGTTCGAGCAGCTCGAAACCTCGAGCCAGCGCTTCTGGCCGCCGGACCACACCTCAAGGTCGTACTTCTTCGACTGGGAGAAGCCCAGGTCGCCACCGCACATCAGCAGCACGCGATAGGGCAGCTCCAGCTTCTGGAGCAGGCTCTCGGCGTGGTTGCGCAGGGACTCGAGCTCGTCGTAGCTGCGCGTCGGATGAACCCACTTCAGCAGCTCGACCTTGTCGAACTGGTGCAGGCGGTTCAGGCCGCGCACATCCTTGCCATGGCTGCCGGCCTCACGGCGGAAGCAGGGCGTATAGGCGCAGCGGAAAACAGGAAGCACGGCCTCGTCGAGGATCTCGTCGCGGTAGAAATTCGTGAGCGGCGTCTCGGCGGTGGGCACCAGGTAGAACTGGTCCTCGACCGTCTGGTACATCATGCCTTCCTTGTCGGGAAGCTGGCCCACGGCGGTGGCGCTGGCGGCATTCACCACAATCGGGGGATTGACCTCCTGGTAGCCCGCCTTGCCGCCCTCATCGAGGAAGAACTGGATGAGCGCACGCACGAGGCGCGCACCATCACCCACGTAGAAGGGGAAACCGGCGCCGGTGACCTTGGAGCCACGGCCGAAGTCGAAGAGCTTCTCGAACCCGGGAATGTCCCAGTGCGCCTTTGCATGGGCGGATACCACCTCGTTCGAGCCGTTGGTGGCGTGCACCACGTTCTCGTCGGCACCTGCGCCCTCGGGCACGGAGGAATGGGGGATGTTCGGCAGCGTGAGCATGGCCGACTTCCACTTGGCCTCGGTCTCGGTGAGCTGGGCCTCCTTATCCCTCACCTGCGCGGCGACGGCCCTCATCTCCTGGACCTTGGCCAGAAACTCGGGGGTGCCCTTCTTGGCGGCAGCCATCTCGTTGTTGGCCGCCTTCTGCTTGGCGCGCAGGGACTCCACCTCGGCCAGCTGGGAACGCCACTGGGCGTCGAGGGCGAGCACGGCATCAAGGTCCACTTGAAGGTGCTTCTTGGCAATGGCCGCCCTAACCGTGTCGGGTGATTCGCGGAGGAGTTTCGGATCGATCATAAAAATCGAGATATGAGGGCACGCCCCGAAAAATTAAATAAAAAAGTCAAAAGCCCTACTAAGAATCGGGTTGGATCCACGTTGTTCTAATTGTCCGCTGCAACGCTTAACAAACAACCCCAAGACTATCATGAATCGTAAAATGTACATCATTCCGGCTTTGGTCTCCGTCGGCGTACACGGTCTCTGCTTTCTGGCCTCCTCCAATGAACCCAGTGGTCCATTCCCCGGCTCCATTCCCTTCACCGTTCCGCCCGAGGTCCAGCTCAAGGAGGAGTTCGTGACCCCGCCCGAGCCCGAGGAAAAGACGGACGAGGTGATCGACATCAATACCCCGAGAGCCCGTCTCGGCGAGCCGCTGCCCGGCCTGGATGAGGTCGTGCGCATCGCCTCCCCCAAGGACTTCGTCCTGGACGTGCCGCCCCGGCCGATGTCCAACAGCACCGCCACCCTCCACATCGGACCTCCCGGAGTGCCCGATGGCGTGATCGACGGTGAGGTGATCGCCTCGGTCAAGCCCACCGCGATCTCCTCAGACCTGCTGGACGCCAGTCCCACCGCCCGACTGCAGACCCGCCCGACCTATCCGCACGCCGCCCGCAGCGAGGGGCGCACTGGCACTGTTATGGTCGACTTCGTGGTGAACGAGCGGGGCGAGGTCATCCGCGTCACAATTCTCTCCTCCACGGACACCATCTTCGAGGAACCCACCCGCAACGCAGTGTACCGGTGGCGCTTCGCCCCCGGCCTCAAGGACGGCCGTCCGGTCGCCTTCAAGATGCGGGTACCGGTGAGCTTCAAGATCGACGCCTGAGACCGCAACCCAGGCAGCTCGCGCCCGGCCCTCACCAGGCCGGGCTTTTTGTTGTCGCCCCAAACGCTTCCCTGTGAAGGATGGAGCAGGTGATTCTGGCTTGGAAAAAACCGGTAAAAGCCCGCTTTTGCCCTTAGGGTCAGCGCCCTACGTGCCGTTCACCAGCGCTAAGTCAGCAACCTAAACACCAGAACTCTCGGATGGCACGCAAAATAGCCTTCATCAACTACAAGGGCGGCGTGGGTAAGACCTCGCTCATTGTGAACATTGCAGCCAGCTTGGCGATGTTGGGTAAAAGGGTCCTCCTGTGCGACTTCGACACCCAGTCGAATGCCAGCATCTGGCTGCTCAAGCTGGAGCGTTGGAACAAGATCAACGCCACGGGCGAAGGCGCGCTTTTCTCCATTTTCGAACCCGGCGTCGCCCAGCTCAAGGACATCATCATCCCTGATGTCATCGAGGGGAAGGCAGGCGAGAAACTCCTGCCCGGCCTGGACCTCATCCCCACCACTTTCAACTTGGTCGACCTCGAAGGCGACTACGTGGGCGATCCCACGCGCCCCGCCTACGCCATCTTCCAGTCGCAACTCGCCGCAATCGAGTCCAAGTACGACTACATCCTCTTCGACTGCCCGCCGAACATCCTGCGCGCCTCGCAATGCGGCATTTTTTCCGCCAACGAGATCTATGTGCCGGCCAACCCCGACGCCCTGAGTCTCATCGGCTTCACCCTCCTTGTGGAGAAACTGCAGAAGTTCCACTCGCTTGCGGCCAGCTTCCGCACCGCCTCCATGGGCAACGCAGCCCACGTGAAGGGCATCATATTCAACTCCATCAAGACCGGCAGCGACATCGAGGTCCCGAAGATGCGCATGCAGCTGCGTCTCAACCAATTCAAGTCCGCCAAACGCGTCGGCCCCACCGCCAAGATCTTCGAGGCGCAGGTGCGCGACGCCATGATCGTTCGTCGCGCCGTCACACTAGGCCTGCCCGTTGTGCTGGTCAGCCAGGATCAGGCCCAGGAAGGACAGGACAACGTGGTGAATGATTACCGAAAAGTGGCGGCGGAACTTGTTCGGCAGCAGGAGTGAGCCTTAATTCTAAAGGTTATAACACAGTTTGCCGAACCAATGAGCATGTCTGCCCCCGTCACCACCGCCCAGGAATGGGACAAGGTCCGCAAGTCCTTTGCCACTTCCATCATGGTCGATACCTCGCTGAGTTCGCTCGCCCAAAACCTCGAGGGAGCCGACTGGCCGATCAAGAGCAAGGAGGACACGCCCGCCAAGTACATCGACCTCAGCTATGAGGAGACGGTCGACATGCTTGCCCTCAAGGGACTGCCCGCGACGGCGCTCGACCAGCTGACCTCCATCCTGCGCGAGACACTCGCCTTCGACCAGCCGTTCGGCGACATGGTCACACAAGTGGAGAGTTCCTCGGCCAAGGACAACACACTGCTCAAGAATCTCGGCCGTCTGGGCATCCCCGAGACCTTCCCAATCGATTTCACCGCACTCGACAGCGATACGCGCGAATTCTGCCACATGGAAAAGCTGAACACCCTGGGGGAATTCGCCGTGTTCGCCCAAAGCATGTCCCAAAGCGTGATCGTCGGAGGGGATTTTAGAACCCTGCTCAACGCACTCTCCCAATCCGACGAAAATACCCTGGGCCGTTTTCTGCCCATCCGCGCCGGAGCCAAGGGCCTCCACCTGCCTGAAGCCCTTGCCTTGGGTCTCAGGAAACTTCCGAAGCCCGTTCTCTATGCCCTCGCCGAGAAGGCCGGGGCACGCCTCTCCGCATCGCAAACCCAGGAGGCCCACACCTGTTCGCGCCAAGCCATCGCCTCGGCGGAGTCCGAACTGCGCCTGCGAAGCTCCCGCCTGGTAGCCGATCTCTTCAAGCCGCAGCTCTCGGAATTGCAGACACAGGTTTGGAATGGCGCTCCACTCGACCGCTTCATCACACCCATCGGGGATCCTCTCGCCGAGGCCATCGTGTCCAGCCAGCTCACGCCTTATCTGCAGAGAAAAGCGGAAGGTTCGGCTCGCAAACCCGGTTTCTGGGCCAGGCTCTTTGGTCGCCGCTAACCCGAAGTGCGCGTCATGCCCGAAGCCAGTCCAGCCACCGCCCCGGTCTCCTCCGCATCGACCTCCACACAAGTGGAGGTGAACGCCTCGGCTGTTCCTGCAACGATTTCCGCGCCCGCCCCGGCCCCTGTCCCGGCCCCGAAGCCCCCTCAACTGAAGATCCCCATCCGCTTTCCGAGAAAGAGCGACGGCCCCACCCTCTCCCTTCCCCGGCGCCGCTCCACCTTGTCTGATCCCGGCAAGGCCCAGGCTTTGGCGGACGCCAGCGATGAGGCACGCCGTAACATTGAGCGCATCGTGTCCGCCACCAAGGCCCCTTGGGGCGGTCCGGTGGCCTTCAGCAACGAGCAGGCCTCGGCGATGGAAAAGGCCCTGCGCGAGCTCGAATCCAAGGTGGAGGAGCGCGAACATCTCGTCATGGAACTCGAGACACGCCTGGCAGACCGCGAACGCGATCTCGCCGAGGCCGAGGCCCTGCTCGCCGCCAGGGAACGCGTGCTCGACGCCGCACGCAATGCCTCGGACAGCCACGTTCACTCAGCCCCCGTGACGAACGCCGAGCGCTCCGCCCTCGAAGCGCTCAAGGCCGAGCTCGACCGCCAGGAAAAATCACTACTCGAACAAAAGAACGCCATCGCCGAGCGCGAACACTTCCTCGACGAGAATGAGAACAAGCTCTTCGAAAAGATGCAGGCACAGCAGGAACTAGAGACCCAACTCGAGCAAAAGGCGGAGGAACTCGCCGCCAAGGAGAGCCGCCTCCGCAATGCCGAGGCGGCCGTGGCCAGCAAGGCCGCCGCACCCAAGGTCTGGGACGAATTCAAGGAATAAAAAAGCCCCGGAAATTCCGGGGCTTTTTGTCAGCTCACTTTTGGAACTGGAAGGCGGTCATCTCCACCTTGCCCTGCATCGGGCGATCGCTGAGGAAGGTGCGAGGATCCTGCTGCAGGCCGGGTTTGGCCTCAAACACGAGCTCCTCGACCGGCACGCTGCGAACGGAGGGCATCTCCACACGGTCCATCCAAGCCAGCGATGGGGCGGGAGCCTTCACCGTGGCGTAGCCCTCAGTGACAAGGTCGTTGGGGAGTGCACGGGCCACGAGCGTGGATTTGAAGCCATCCGAGGACGTGGCAACGCGCTCGATGCGTGGGGTCGCGGGCACTGCGAGTGAGCTCGAGGTCGCGGGGACGTGCTGCGCAATTGCAGGGGAGCCGGTCACCGGCGCGGCGGGGCCTGAGCCGTCATTCCGGACCACGATGAAGGCCACGCAGGCGGCCGCGGCGGCTACGCCCAAGCCAGAAGCCCAAGCCCAGCCAAAGCCACTCGAGCGGCGCTCAGGGAAGAGGGCGACCTTCTCATCGGCGGAACGGGCGGCCTGCGCCAATTTCGAGCCGGCCGGCAGACCCTCGGACTTGTAGGATTTGGCCAGCAGGACGCTGCCGCGATGGATTCGACAATACTGTTGGTAGACCTTGCGGCGCTCTGGATTGCGGGCCACCTCCTGCTCCAACTCGGCAGCCTCGGCTGAGCTGATTTCCCGGTCGACGAACAGATTCAGCAATTCGATGAATTTCTTATCATTCATTGGAAATCCTCCCCAAGTTGAGCACGCAGACTCTCACGTGCGCGGGCGATGCGGCTCTTAACCGTACCGACCGAAATACCAAGGATCTGAGCGATCTCTTCGTACGAGAGATTCTTGATGTTTCTCAGAACCAAAATTTCGCGGTGCTTGGCACCCAGCTTCTCCATGCCTGCGGCGATATGCGTGACGAGCTCCTGCGTGACGGTGGCGTCCTCAGGGGTCTCGACGTCCGCGGGGATGAGCTCCTGGAGGGTGGTGTCGTTGTCGTGGCTGACAGGCTGGTCGAAGGAGATCGTGTGGTCGCGTTTGCGGCGCCACCAGTACCAGTACCTGTTGCGGGCGAGATTGGTGGCGATCTGGTAGAGCCACGTGGAAAAGGCGGCCTCGCCACGGAAATTCACCAGGCCGCGATGTGCACGAATGAACGCATCCTGGGTAACCTCCTCGGCATCCTGCGAGTTGCGCAGAAGCTGGTTCACCATCGTATAGATGCGATCCCAGTAGCGGGAGACCATTTCATTGAAGGCGGCTTCGTCGCCCTGCTTGAAACGATCAACCAGCATCCGGTCAATGGCCACTTCCTGAGCTTTGGTAGACATACGTTCTACCTCGCTCTGATGCGTGTATTGTTGAATTGTTCCCAAGTTAGTTCCCTGGCTGAGGGGCATAGTGTTTGCGGGGGTAACCCGGTCAACTG
>JAHFTI010000146.1 GCA_023265535.1 Opitutaceae bacterium | reverse complement strand
CCCTGACGCAGGCGAGCGTAGCCCACTGGTGTTCTACGCTCGCCTGCGTCAGGGGGCGCTCCTCACGCGCCTCAACGACTTCGCCCCCGCTGAGCAGACCTACGAGGCCCTGGTGAACCAGTTCCCGCGCCATGCGGACATCCTCTCGGCACGCCTTGCCCTCGCCGACTGCCACAGCGCGCAGATGGGGGCCGATCCCGCCCACGCCGACCGCGCGCTCGAGCTCTACGAGGGGCTCGTGGCCCACCCCGGCGCCTCACCCGACATGCGCATCGAGGCCGGCTACAAGTGGGGCCTCTCCTACTCGCGCCGCAACGAGCCGCAGCGCGCCATCGAGGTGTGGTGGCGCGATGTCGTCGGCGAGTTCCTGGCCAAGCCCGCCCAGTCGGCGCGCCTCGGCTCCACGGGGCGCTATTGGATGGCGCGCACGCTCTTTGAGCTCTCCGAGCTCGAGGCGCGCCAGGGTCGCACCGACGAGTCGCGCCGCGCCCTGCAGCTGATCGTGGACACCGCCGCCACCGCGGCCTATTCCGAGCTTGCCCGCGCCCGCCTCGCCCCGCCCGCCTCGCCCGTGATCAGGGTGCCCGGCAGCTGAGCGCCGGCAGGGTGGGGGACCTCCCCGGTTTCCCCGCCCCACTTTCAGCCTTCTCAATTCCCTCTTCCCGCTTCTCACTTCCCCCACCCATGTCCCTCTTCAGCTTCAGTCTCATGTCCAAGGGCGGACCCATGATGTGGGTCCTGCTTTGCCTGGGCATTGTGGCGCTCGTCTTCTTCATCGAGCGCACACTTTTCCTGCACCGCGGCCAGATCCAGGCGAAGGCCTTCGTGGATGGCATCAAGAACATCCTGGCCAAGCGCCGCATCGTCGAGGCGCTCACCGTCTGCGAGGAAACACCCGGGCCCGTGGCTGCAATCGTGAAGGCCGCCTTGCTGCACGCCCATGGCGACGAGAACCGCCTGCGCTACGCCGTGCAGGAAGCTGCCGTCGTCGAGCTTCCCTCCCTTGAGCGGCGCCTTGGCTCCATCGCGGCGATCGCCCAGGTGGCCCCGCTTGTGGGCCTGCTCGGCACCGTGCTGGGCTTCATCACCACCTTCATTGCCTTCGAGCGCGACTATGCCACGGCCTCCGCCCTCGCGCAGGGCATGTGGATGGCCCTGCTCTCGACGGCGGGCAGCCTGCTCCTTGCGATTCCCTCCCGCCTGGCCCACCATTTCCTGCTCAGCCGCGTGCGCTCGCTCGTGCGCGACATGGAGTGGTCCGCCAATGAGATCATGCAGTACCTCCTGACCGAGTACCAGAAGCAGCCCGCCGAGGCCGCAGCTCCGGCCAAAGGGACTGCCCCCGCCCCCGCCACTTCCCCTGCAGCCGCCGAGGCGGCCAAGCCCTCCGCCCAGCCGTGATCTCGCGCCCCTTGGACCTTTCCTCCCACCTCAGTCCCCCGCCGCGGGACTGGGATTGGCTGTTCTACGTGAACGCCGGGCTGCTGGTGCTTTTCTTTTTCCTCTTCGGGTCACGCTTCGTGCTCTGCCCCGGGCTCGGCACGGACTTCCGCCTTCCCAACACACCGCCCAACGCCTCCGGCGCCTCCACGACGACCCACGTGATCAGCGTGCAGCGCGGCGGCATCATCTTCGCCGATCCGGGTGGCAACCTTTCCCTCGAGCAGCTGCGCGCCTGGCTGGCCACGGCCGCCCGGCAATCGCGGGAGCCCCGCCTGCTGGTGCGCGCCAGCGTGGACGTGTCCCTCGGCGACCTTTCGGCCATCCGCACCGCGGCCGAGGAGGCCGGCTTCGTGGGCATCGTCTGGGGCGCGGAAAACGATCGTGGAAGCACCCGCTGAGCCGTGACCAAGGAATTCCTGCGCTCTCAATTCAGGGGACTCCCCATCACGCTCTTCGTGGTGGTGGCCTTCCTGTTTGCGCTCGGTTTTCTCCTGGTGAGCGTGCCCGAGCCCAAGCCCTCGCAGCCTCCCAACCCCAGCTCCGGCAGCGTTTCCGTGGTGCATCTGGGCGCCAAGAATGGCGACCGCGTGCTGCAGCTGGAGGCCCAGCTGCGCGACCCCAACCCGCTCTTCCTCCCCACCATCTGGAACGCCGCCCACGCCGTCCAGGCCGACCGCCTGCTGCGTCGTCCGGGTGATTCCTTCGAGGCCTTCCCCTCTAAACTGGTTTTCGCCGGCGGCGAGAATCCCCTCGTGCTGCCCGCCCCGGTGCGCCTGCCGGAGAGTCCGGCCAAGGCGATCGACCCCCTTCAGTCCGACAAACCCTTCATCGGCCTGGCCGGGCGCGCCGCAGCCCTGCCTCCGCTGCCGGTCCGCGCCGCCTGCGTGGAGCTGCGCGAGGCGGCCACCGGACGCGAGGTGGCCCGCCTGCAGGTGAAAGAGCTAAGTATCCCGGGCACTGCGCTTTGGGTGCCGGCCGAGTTCGTCGCCTGCATGCGTGCCGGGGGGCTCGTCGGCAGCCCCGCGCTGGTCTCGGGAACCGGGGTGGAGGCGGTGGACCGGGTGCTCGAAAAGGCCCTCATCCAGCACTGGCCGGAGCTGGAAAGGCTGGGTCGCCTCGAGCCCGGCATGTACCGCATCCTTTTCGGCCCATAGCAGTTGCGTTTTTGTCTTGCGGAGTGCTGCGCGGCTGCTTTGCTTGTCGGTCCTTTGGCGCCTTAATGATAGTATTAGTTGGTTTTGAAGTACTTGTGTTTTTATAGGAAAAAAGATCAAGCTTCTGGTTGACGGACTATCCCTCGGGAGCCACGGTCACCGCTCTTTTCTCTGTTTTTTGACCCTTTCACAGGTAAACGCCCAGATAGCTCAGTTGGCAGAGCACGTCCTTGGTAAGGACGAGGTCGCCGGTTCAAATCCGGTTCTGGGCTCCATTTTCCCCTGATTGGTTCACACTCACTTCTCTCAAAACAACTAACGTCTAATCCACATGGCTAAAGGCACATTCGAACGCAAGAAACCCCATGTCAATGTCGGCACCATCGGCCACGTTGACCATGGCAAGACCACCACGACGACCGCTATTCTGAAGGTCCAGTCCGACAAGGGTCTCGCTGAATTCAAGTCCTACGCCGATATCGCCAAGGGCGGTACGGTGCGCGACGCTTCCAAGATCGTCACGATCGCCGTTGCCCACGTGGAATACGAGTCCGACAAGCGTCACTACGCCCACGTCGACTGCCCCGGACACGCTGACTTCGTCAAGAACATGATCACCGGTGCCGCCCAGATGGACGGCGCGATCCTCGTGGTTTCGGCCGCTGATGGTCCGATGCCCCAGACCCGTGAGCACATCCTCCTCGCCCGCCAGGTCGGCGTGCCGAAGATCGTTGTGTATCTCAACAAGGTCGACCTCATCGACGACCCGGACCTTCTCGAACTCGTCGAGATGGAAATCCGTGAGCTCCTCTCCAAGTACCAGTTCGATGGCGACAATGCCGTCATCATCCGCGGCTCCTCCTCCGGCGCCATGGAAGGCAAGCCCGAGTACGTCGCCGCCATCGGCAAGCTGATGGAAGCGATCGACTCCGAGATCCCCGAGCCCGCTCGTGAGGTCGACAAGCCCTTCCTGATGTCCGTCGAGGACGTCTTCTCGATCACCGGCCGCGGCACCGTCGCCACCGGTCGTATCGAGCGCGGCATCGTCAAGGTCGGCGAGACCGTGGAGATCGTCGGCATCAAGGACACCGCCACGACCGTCATCACCGGCGTCGAGATGTTCCGCAAGATGCTCGATCAGGGTCAGGCTGGCGACAACGTCGGTCTCCTCCTCCGCGGCGTCGAAAAGGAAGGCATCGAGCGCGGCCAGGTTCTGGCTGCCCCGAAGTCGATCAAGCCCCACAGCAAGGCCAAGTGCGAAATCTACGTCCTCAACAAGGACGAGGGTGGTCGTCACACGCCCTTCTTCAACGGCTATCGCCCCCAGTTCTACTTCCGTACGACCGACGTCACGGGTATCCTCAAGCTTCAGGCTGGCGTTGAGATGATCATGCCGGGTGACAACACCCAGGTTGAGATCGAGCTCATCCACCCGATCGCCATGGAGAAGACCCAGCGCTTCGCCATCCGCGAAGGCGGCCGCACCATCGGTGCCGGTCGTATCGTCGACATCATCGAATAATTCGATTAGTTACGTTTTGAGACAAGGCGCCGAGGTCCTCAGGGACCTCGGCTCTGTCGTCTAAGTGATATAACCACAGGCGTATAGCTCAACTGGTAGAGTAGCGGTCTCCAAAACCGTTGGTTGGGGGTTCGAGTCCCTCTGCGCCTGCCACTTTCCGAAATGAAAAACCCGTTCCGCAGCGTTCGTATTTTCGCCTCCGAGACCTTGGGTGAACTGCAGAAGGCCTCCTGGCCCACCAAGGCGGAATTGCGCGATTCGACCATCGTGGTCATCGTCGCCGCGGTCATTCTCGGCGTTTTCACCAGCATCAGCGACTTCGCGTTGTACCAGGTCGTCGACCTGTTCACGACCCTGGTCGGTTAATGTCCCGTCTGTCGCCCCCACTCCATGTCTTCCGCCCCCTCCAGCCTCCCCGGTGCCCAATGGTTCGCTCTGCACACCCTTTCGGGACAGGAGGGCAAGGTGAAGACCTATATCGAGAAGTTCAAGGCGGCTGAGGAACTCGACGACTACATCCAGGAGGTCCTCCTCCCCACGGAAGTTGTGTCCGAGGTCAAGTCCGGCAAGAAGAGCACCAAGGTCCGCAAGCTCTATCCCGGCTACGTCTTCATCCAGATGCGCCTCTACGGCGAGGACAAGAAGATCATCAACAAGCCCTGGTACTTCGTCAAGGAGACCACCGGCGTGATCGGTTTCGTCGGCGGCGACAATCCCGCGGCCCTGCGCCAGAGCGAAATCGACGAAATCAAGGCCCGCATCGAGGCCGCCAAGGGCACCGAGGTGCCCAAGGTGCAGTACGCAGTCGGCGAGGAAGTCAAGATCACCGACGGCGCCTTCGCCAACCTCACCGGCCGCATCGACGAGATCGATCCGGACCGTGGCAAGCTCAAGATCTCCGTCTCCATTTTCGGCCGGTTCACCCCGGTCGAGCTCGAATACTGGCAGGTGCAACGCATCACTGAGTGACGCGACGCCTCTTTGTCACCGCCGACGTTCGGAACTACCAAACCATCCGTCACTAAACACCCGCCAAATTCACTACCATGGCCAAGAAAATCCAAGGTTACATCCGCCTTCAGCTCCCCGCCGGTGCCGCCAATCCCGCCCCTCCCGTGGGCCCCGCTCTCGGCGCCCAGGGCGTCAACATCATGGCGTTCTGTAAGGAGTTCAACGCCAAGACCAAGGACCAGAACGGCATGATTCTGCCGGTCGTCATCACGGTCTACACCGACAAGAGCTTCACCTTCATCCTCAAGAGCCCGCCCGCTTCGGTCCTCCTGAAGAAGGCCGCCAACATCGCCTCCGGTTCTGGCAAGCCCAACTCCGAGAAGGTCGGCAAGGTCACCAAGAAGCAGCTCATCGAGATCTGGAACATCAAGAAGGCGGACATGAACGCCAAGGACGCCGAGGCTGGCGCCCGTTCCATCGCCGGCACCGCCCGCAACATGGGCATCGACGTCGTCGGCTAAGACAGTCCCATCCTTTCGGAAGGCCCGCCTCTCCAGGCGGGCTTTTCAAACTAAAACATACTCAACGCGGGAGCCCCTAAGAAGGCGTTCGCACCGCAAGGAGTCACAAATGGTCAAACACAGCAAACGTTACCGCAACGGCCTCAAGGCCGCGGATCTCTCCAAGGAATTCACACTGGCTCAGGCCGTTGAGATCCTTGCCCAGCTCCCCAAGACGAAGTTCGACGAGACCGTCGAGCTCTCCTTCCGCCTCGGCGTCGATCCGACCCAGGGCGACCAGATGGTGCGTGGCACCACCCCGCTCCCCAATGGCTCGGGCAAGAAGGTCCGCGTCCTCGTCTTCACCGACAATCCCACCGCCGCTCTCGCCGCTGGTGCCGATCACGCCGGTCTGCAGGACATGATGGCCAAGATCAATGAGGGCTGGCTCGACTTCGACGTCGCCATCGCCACCACCGAGGCCATGAAGACCGTGCGTTCCATCGCCCGCGTCCTCGGTCCCAAGGGCCTCATGCCCAACCCGAAGTCCGGCACCGTCACCGACGACATCGCCGGCGGCATCAAGGCCGTCAAGGCCGGCCGCGTCGAGTTCAAGATGGACAAGGCCGCCAACATCGGCGTCGGCGTCGGCAAGCGCTCCTTCACGGCCGCTGCCCTCCTCGAGAACGTCCAGGCTGTTGTGGATGCGGTTGGCAAGGCCAAACCCGCCTCCTTCAAGGGCCAGTACATCAAGACCCTTGTGATCTCCGGCACCATGACCCCCGGCGTTCGCATCGCGTCCACCGAATACAACAAGTTCTAACCTGAGGCACGACCACCATGAGAGCTGAAAAGAAATACATCGTCGCCGAGGTCGAGTCCCACCTCAAGAAGTCCGACTACGTCTATCTCGCCAACTACGAGAAGGTGACCGTCGAGAACGTTTCCGTTCTGCGCAAGAAGCTCGCCGCCGAAGGCGCCGAGTTCCATGTCGTCAAGAACAGCGCCCTGCGCGTCGCCGCCAAGGGCCTGAACCTGCCCGAGCTCGACCAGTGGCTCAAGGGCCAGACCGCCATCATCACCGGCGGCAAGAACCCGACCGGCGTCGCCAAGGTCCTCCGCGACTTCACCAAGGACACCCAGAAGGCTGGCGTCAAGGGTGGTGTCTTCGAGGCCCGCGCCATCGACTCCGCCGAAGTGGGCAAGCTCGCCGACGTTCCGCCGGCCGAGGTGCTCAAGAGCCAGTTCCTGGGCCTGCTCAAGATCAAGCCCCAGCAGCTGGCCGCCCTCATCAAGGCCTACGCCGACAAGCTCGAGAAGGAAGCCGCTCCCGCCGCCTAAGCGGACAGCGCTCCTCCCCGTCCCGTCGTTCGATTCTCACAAGCCGCAGGGTGCCAAAACGCCCTGTGGCTTCCTTCACCCGCCAGAATCCCTCCCTTTCCGCCACCCCAACCGGGTGGCAGAATACCCATCCAACGAAAGTGTTAGGGCCCTAAGAAGCCTTAAACCCCGCCAATCCCGGCGGAACTAACCGTTCAAGGAAATACATACCATGTCCGTCACCAAAGACCAAGTCATCGAGTGGCTCTCCAGCCAGTCCGTCCTCGCCCTCAACGATCTCGTTAAGGAGCTCGAAACCAAGTGGGGCGTTTCCGCCGCCGCTGTCGCCGCCGCTCCCGCTGCCGGTGGCGCCGCCGCTCCCGCCGCCGCTGCCGTCGAGCAGACCGAGTTCACCGTCGTCCTGAAGGACGCGGGTGGCAACAAGATTGGCGTCATCAAGGAAGTCCGCGCCATCACCGGCCTGGGCCTCAAGGAAGCCAAGGACCTCGTCGAAGGCGCTCCGAAGAACATCAAGGAGAACGCCCCCAAGGCCGAGGCCGAGGAAATCAAGAAGAAGCTCGAGGCCGCTGGCGCCAAGATCGAGCTCAAGTAAGCCCGCTTGGCTCACTTCTTTCAAGAAGTTCTGTTTTTTACAGGACAGGCTGCTATACTGGGCAGCCTGTCCTTTGCCTTTTCCGATTTCCGTTCTTTGTTGGCCCGCTGATGCTCTCCCCCGAGCGTCTACGGGCTTTTGTCGTCTAGCTGTATATTTAACCTCCGGGAATTCCCATGGCCGACCGCAACCACGCCGATCGTATTAACTTCGGTAAGCTCAAAGAAGTCATCTCGCCGCCCAACCTCATCGAGCTGCAGATCGACTCCTATCTTGACTACCTTCAGAAAGGCGTCGCTGAAAAATCACGCAAGAACCAGGGCCTAGAAGCCGTCTTCCGTGAAGTTTTCCCGATTGAAAGCTACGACGGCCGCCTCGTCCTCGAGTACGTCTCCTACACCATCGGCGACGCCAAGAGCTCCGAGCTCCAATGTCTGCGCGACGGCATCACCTACTCGGTGCCCCTCTACGTGAAGCTCCGCCTCCGCGAGGAAGACTTCATCAAGGATGAGGACATCTACATGGGCGAGATTCCCATGGTGACCGAGCGTGGCTCGTTCATCATCAACGGCGCCGAGCGCGTCGTCGTCTCCCAGCTCCATCGCTCCCCGGGCATCGCCTTCGAGGTCGCCACGCACCCGAACGGCAAGCTCCTCCACTCGTTCCGCATCATCCCCGATCGCGGCACCTGGCTCGAGGTGCAGTTCGACAACAACGACCTGCTCTACGTCTACCTCGACCGCCGCCGCCGCCGCCGCAAGTTCCTCATCACGACCCTGCTGCGCGCCATCGGCTACTCGAACGACATCAACATCCTGGAGCTCTTCTACTACATCCAGGAGATGAAGGTCTCCAAGGCCCTCGACCTCGAGAACGTCTCCTCGCTGGTCCTCGTCGAGGACGCCATCGATGCCCAGAAGGGCGTCGTGCTCGCCCGCGCCTACGAGCCCCTCACCAAGCAGATCATCCGCACCTTCGAGAAGCATGACATCACGACCCTGCGCGTGATCGACACCTCCGTTGACGAAGGCGCCATCATCCGCGCCCTCAAGAAGGATCCGACCCGCAACGAGGAGGAAGCCCTCAAGGAAATCTACAAGCGTCTGCGCCCGGGCGAACCCCCGACAACCGCCAACGCCAAGGCCCTGCTCAAGCGCCTCTTCTTCGATCCGAAGCGCTACGACCTCGCCCGCGTCGGCCGCTACAAGATCAACCAGAAGCTCGTCCTCAAGACCGACCTCGAGCAGCGCATCCTCCAGAGCGAGGACGTCGTGTTCGCCA
>JAHFTI010000145.1 GCA_023265535.1 Opitutaceae bacterium | reverse complement strand
TGCATAAAGCGCACCAAGCCGCGGGGATAATTCCATCTCCTCAGGTGAACGGCTCGCATGCAAGGCATTCAAGGCCGTCATGCGGATGTCCTGCCTCCCCTCAGCCCACAAGGGGAGGCAGGCACCCTGGAGCGCAGCAGCTCACTGCTGCAAAGGTTTCACGGAGGGCACGGGGCGGAGCAGGGAGGCGACGACCGTCACGGCAAGGACCGTTACGATGACGCCCAGGGACACCAGCGTGTCGATCTTGTAGGCGGTGTGCCCGAGCAGCATCTTCACGCCGACAAAGGCAAGCACCACGCCGAGGCCCACCTTGAGGTAGTGGAACTTGTTCATGACGCCGGAGAGGGCGAAATAGAGCGAGCGCAGGCCCATGATCGCGAAGACATTCGAGGTGTACACGATGAAGGGATCGGTGGTGACCGCGAAGATGGCGGGAATGCTGTCGACGGCGAAGACCAGGTCCGTGCCCTCGACCAGGACAAGCACCAGCAGCAGGGGCGTGGCCATGAGGCGGCCCTGGTTGCGCACGAGGAACTTGTCGCCCTCATAGGTCTTGGTGACGGGAAGGAAGCGGCGGACGAGGCGCACCAGCGGGTTCTTCTCGGGGTGAATCTCCTCACCCTTGTTGAGCAGCATCTTGATGCCCGTCACGATGAGGAAGGCGCCGAAGACGTAGATCAGCCAGGCGAAATGGGAGAGCAGGTACACGCCGGCGCCGATCATGATGGCACGCATGGCCAGGGCGCCGAGGATGCCCCAGAACAGCACACGATGCTGGTATTCCTGCGGCACCGCGAAATAGGAGAAGAGAAGGGCGAAGACAAAGAGGTTGTCCACGCTCAGGGAGAGCTCGATGAGATAACCGGTGAGGAACTCGAGGGCCTTGGTGCTGCCCGAGAAGTACCAGACGCCCGCGTTGAAGATCAGCGCAAGGCTGACCCAGACGACGCTCCAGATGGCGGACTCCCTGAGGGAAACCGTGTGGGATTTCCGGTGGAAGACGCCCAGGTCGAGGGCGAGCATGGACAGGACAAAGAGGATGAAGCCGATCCAGAGTAGAGTGGTGACAGTCATGGAATACAGGGCAGGCAGGAATCAGAAATTGAGCGGCCGGGATCCTGCCATGAAGGCGCCGATCCCGGCCGGTGTGGAAGCTCAGCAATCAGAGCTCAGGGATGAAGGTACTGGGGAAGACGACCGCGTCCCGAGAAGCGCTTCAGGCGCTTGCCCACGCGCTCCAGGACCTGCGAACGCAGCCTGTCGGTGAGCTTGGAGAGGGCGGTGAACTCGGTGTGGTCGCAAACGTCCGCCTTGAGGTCGGGACCTGGGACGACCAGGTGCGCGGTGGCGCGATAGGGGGGACTGGCCTCGTGGACGTACTCGAGCCTGACCCTGGCCTCCTCGATCCGCATCAGCGGAACGAGGGAGTCCAGGAAGCTGCGCAGGGAGGACTCGAGCTTGGGATTACTGGTGCCGCGGGAGGAAGTGAGGATGAGTTTCATGGTATTGAAGTGCGGTGCTTGTTTCACCGTGCCCCCACAATACCCCATCGCTCACATTTACACTAATACTCAATTTTTTGCATTCACTTAGGATAATCCTAATCATGCAGCGAGGTCGCGCCACTCGTTTCACGGCCAGTGGGCGAGGGCCGAGCGAGGCGGACGCCCCACGCCAGGCCTCGCCGCCCCGCCCCACCCCGCCCATCATTTCAGGCGCAGGCGGTACTGCCCCGCCCTGCCCCTGAACACCACCGTGCCCGACTCGGCGCGCGCCTCGGCCCTGCCGACGGCGGCCCCCTCGCACTCGATGAGCCAGGTGCCGGCCTGCAGGTCGGCGACGAGAACTTGGAACTCGCCCGTTCCACTGAAGGCAAAGTCGACCGTGCCCGACACGCGGTCGCGCGCTTTGGCGAAGAGGACCACGCGATCGGCCACGAGGACACCCGCATGCGTGGCGGTCTCGAGCTTGAGCACGGGCAGCGCGGGTGTGTCGGGGGTGTGATCCCCCACCTGCAGCACATGGAGGAAATGGTCGGCGGCGCTGGCCTTCCTGGGCGAGACCTCGACACGCCAGCCGCCGCCCTCGTTGATGACATCGGGACGAAGCAGGGCCGGGTAGTTGACGCCGTTCACGAAGAATTCACGGCCCGGTCCGCCCACGGGCGTGATGACGGTGTTCTCGGGCGTGGGCAGCAGGGTGTCCACCGTGAGCTTGCCGGTGTAGCCTGCGCGGGTGTCCTTGAACACCGTGCGGTTCCCGCTGATGGAGGGCTGCTCCAGGCCGTGCAGGAGCCAGGCCTTGCGGAACGACTTGTTGGAGGAAACGACGCGATCGAAGACGACGAGCGCCGCAGGGTGGTCGCTGCGCTTCAGGTTCAGGAAGGCGAAGCTGCGCTCGTAGGCCTTGATCTTTGCGGAATAGGTCTTGGTTAAGTCGCCCTTGAGATAGCTGTAGTCCGGCGTTTTCGCATCGGGACCGAAGCCCTGTCCCAGCACCTTGGCCACATGGTAACCGTTGGCGGGATTGATGAAGTCCGCGTGCTCCTGGGGCTCGATCCAGAGGTTGGGGAAGCGTTGCCCGCCGTCATTGTTCACGGCCAGTTTCTTCCAGCGCTTGGACTCGAAGACCTCGTCAGGATCGAACACGGTCATCACGTTGTGCGCGATGGAACGCTTGTTGTAGTTCACATCGTACAGGCTGCCGTAGCCCGTGTTGCCGTCGTTGGCCCCGTTGTCGACCCGGTTGATGGCCGCCTGGTAATAGCCCGAGTCATTGGCCAGCGCCCCGCGATAGTAGATCTGGAAGCCGCCGTGGTCGAGGTGCTGGTGATTGGCCCAGTTCCACTCGTTGATCTTGAACTCGGCGACGACGCTGGACGACCTGAGGCCATCCTCCCAGCCCGTGCGTGCGATCATGCCGCCCTTGGGATAGGGGTAATAGTGGGTGAGTGGCAGCTCGGAGAGGGGGCGGGGAGCCAGGTCCGGATCATTGAAGACAAGGATCTCCGTGCTGTTGAGCGCCTGGTTGCGATGGTTGCGCGTCGGGGCGAACTCAGGGACGCAGCGCAGGGCCTCGGCCTTCAGGTAGGGATCGCCAAAATAATTCGCCTCAAGGAACATGGTGCGCCCGGGGCTGGAGAAGTAGGAGCCGGGCTCCTCGTTGTTCATGTGCTGGTCGCCGTCGCGCAGGATCTGGCCGTCGCCGCGCCGCGCGTAGAGGGTCCAGTACATGAGGTACTGCTGGTCGGGGCCGAAGACCCTGGGCAGGCCCATGCGGTCGAAGATCCAGGTGCAGAGCATCTCCCACTGCCCCCGGTAATTGGCATAGTGGCAGCCCTGGTGATGCGCATGCGCCGGGTACATGAAGAGCTTGCTCTCCACCATCGTGGAGAAGAAGCGTCCAGCGGCCACGCGGTACAGCTCGGGATGCTCATCGTGCATGGCGATGGCCATGCACATGAGGTCGCGCAGCAGCTGTCCCTCGGGGCCATGGCCGGTGATGTTGCCCTGCCTGACCGGGGGCCAGCCGATCTCCATTAGGGAGGCGGTCCTCAGGGCCGCCGCGTGGAGCTGCTCCCTGTCCGCGGCGCTCAGGAGCGGGTAGCACCAGTCGTACACGGCACCGATGGTGAAGACGGTCTGCCCCGTGTTGTTGTAGTCCTTTGTCGGATACACCACGGTGCGGACATAGTTGTGGAGCGCGGCCACGGCCCTGCGCCCCTGCACGGCGTCGCCGCGCAGGGCGTAGTCGAAGGCGCAGCTCTCAATGATGGCCAGGACGTCCGAGCTCATGTTGCCCGCCTCCACCTTCTCAGGGGGAGGCAGCACACCGTCGGTTCCCGTCGCGAGGTTACGCAGGTGGGTCTCCCAGGCCTTTGCGTTCTGGGGCTTCAACGCGTTCTCACGCAGGCGGGGCAGGTCCTTCGCCGTGAAGTACACGCGGGGATGCCCCGAGGGCGGAAGGAAGGGCGGCGGCGGATAGGTCTTGCTCCCCACTTCCGCAGGGGCTGCCACAATGCTGAGACAGAAAACGGCAAGGATGAGGCCGATTCCCAGTGACTGGCGGAGGAGGGAGGTCATGGCGGTAGGCAGTGTGGCAGCCCTGTGGAGGGACGGGAACTCAGAAGGTGAAGCTGTTGGTCAGGTACCAACGGCGCTCCGGCGGAATGCGGACCTGGGCGAGCTCTCCCCAAGGCTGCACGCCGATGGCGATCGGGTCGGCGCCCGTGAAGGCGTTCTTGACGTTCAGCTGGGCCTTCCAGAGGACCTTCTTCTTGAAGAGCTGGCGCTCGTAGCCGACCGAGAGGTCGACGTTGGTGTCAGCCTTGCCCCACCAGGGATTCTTCGTGTCGATGAAGACGCTGCCGTCCGTGTTGCGACGGGTCGGATAGCCGAGGGCATACTTGTCCTGCCAGCGCACCGCGGCGCCCACATTCCAGCCCTTGAGCGCGTCCCCGAAGAGGGAGCCCGAGCCGAACTTGTAGTTCGTGATGAAGTTGGCGCGCCACTTGCGCTGCTCGGCGCTGACCGTGCCCTCGGTGGCGAGGGCCGTGGCGAGCGGCACATACACATTGGTGTCGAGCCACTGGCCGTAGGTCTGGGTGTTGGAAGGCAGCGGCGTTCCCGGGACATAGCCCGTGGGATAGTTGCCCCTGGGCGTGTTCCTCAGCTGGTCCCACACCGGCTTCATGGTGGCAAGGAACTGCTTCATGAAGGGGAACTGGTTCGTCTGCACGGTCTCCTGCTTCGCCACGTTCAGCAGCATGCGCCAGCGCTTGGTGGGATTGTAGACGATGTCGGATTCCACGCCGCGCGCCCGGGTGTCGGTCGTGTCGGTCGCGCCGCTGAGGCTCGTGTTGAGGTTGCCGGAAACGGAGATGTTGGGAGCGACACCATTGACCTTGAAGCCGTACAGGTCGCGATAGTTGGATGGCAGCGTGCTGAAGAGCAGCTCGATGTCCTGGTTGCGCTGGGCGGCCATCTGCGGGTTGATGTTGCCCTCCCTCGCCCAGTCGGCGGCGGTGCTGAGGATGCTCGTCACGGTCCAGGTGGTCATGTTGCTGGAGCCGCCGCTTGCGCCGACCACGGTGGTCTCGAAGAAGTTCATGCGGATGCTCAGCTTGTCATTGAGCGTCGTCAGGTTCAGTCCCAGCTCCTTGGTCTCGCCGACAGGGGAGGCCAGCGAGTCACCGTAGGGAGTGACACGACCGCCCACCGGCGTGAAGTTGGAGGACTTGTTGGCAAAGACGCTCAGGTCGCTGCCGAGGGGCAGGCGCAGGAGCCTCTGGGGCCAGCGCAGGACCACGCCGAGCGCCTTGATCTCCTTGCTCACGTAGGGAGGCGGGGCGGAGTCGAAGATGGAGATGTCGTCAAAGGTCAGGCGGGCCTTGCCCGGATCGTTCCTGTCGGCGGGATTGGCCACGAAGGTGGTGCTCTTCGTGACATTGTAATCCTCGTCGCGGCGCCAGCTCGCGGTGGTGATCACATGGCCCAGCAGCCACTGGCTCTGCAGGACGGCGGCCTGGGACTTGATGAGCTCGCGCTGGGCGGAGCCGGCATCGTTGATCTCATGGAGGTAGGCGTCGCCCTGGAGGATCTGGCCCGGATCGGTGGCATTGGCGGCGCGCGAGAAGTAGCTGACGGGGATCATCTGTCCCGCGGTGATCCGCGGGATGCGGATGGCCTCAAGCTGCAGCGGATTGCTGTTACCGATCACGGAGGGCCCGAGGTAGGTGATGATCGAGGCGCGGCGCTGGGTGACGGACATGTCGCCCGTGGTGAAGCTGTCAACCGCGGTGCCCGACACGACCGGACGGATGCGGTCCTTGATGGTGTCCACCTGGTTCTCCTCATAGAGGCCGGTGAGCGTGTGCTTGCCGAGCCACTTGCCCCAGCGGTTCTTGAGGTCCTTGAAGTCGTAGGTCAGGAACGAGGTGATGTGCCAGGCCTCGCGCCGCTCCAGGCGGTCCTCGGTGTTCGACAAGCCGTACACGGCATAGGGACGTCCGACATTCGGGTTCGCCAGGCCGTTGGGCAGGGTGACATTCACGTCCACGTAGATGTGGTTGGAATTGTCGCGCGAGAAGAAGGAATTCTGGGTGTGGCGGTCGGCGCGCTGGGTGTCATAGGCGAACTCGACGCCGGCATGGTCCTTCCAGAGGGTCTGCTCGAGCTTGATGTTGAAGGCGTGGAAACTGTCGTGCTGGACGCCGGTCTCGTCGATCATGCGGCCGCGGAAGTCGAAGGCGCTGTAGTCCGTGTAGCCCTGCATCTTGATGCCCGCGGGGGCATAGCCGGGCAGCTGGCCAGGCTTGACGTTGGCGGCAGTCCAGTAGCCGGCGGGGAGCTCGTAGATGTTCGACGTGTGCAGGAAGCGGATGGAGTCCGTGAGCAGGTTGCGGTTGAAGATCGGATTGTAGATCTTCTGGGCCACGGCATTGGCGGCATTCGAGGTGGTGCTCAGCGTCTGGTAAAGGAAGCCCCGGGAGGGTGCGAGGTCGGCGGGAGTGTCGTAGGTCCAGATCGGGCCCTGCGAGATGGTCGTGCCGTAGAGGAAGCCCTCGGTGCTGGTGCCGTGGTTCGTCGTGCTCGGGTTGAGCACGGGATCATCATAGAAGCGCCAGTCGTACGCGGCGCGGCCGCCGTCGAGCCAGGCCTGGGAGGCGCTCTGGAAGGGCAGCGTGCCGATGGGGCGGCTTGCGTCGGTCTTGCCCGACTCGAAGTTGGCCCGGAGCGTGGTCGTCTTGGTCGGCATGTAGGTGATTGTCGAATACACGCGCGACTTGTTCTCGTAGGCGGGGCGCTGGTTGAACTTCTCGTTGTCCTTCAGCATGGCCACGCGCAGGGCGAGCTTCTTCGGGACAAGGATCATGTTGAGGTCGGAGTTCACGCGCAGGGCGCCATTGTTGCCGACGCGCGTGGAGATCGTGAGCTTGTTCTTGGAGAACTCGGCCTGGGCAAGGGAGGTGTCCACGATGCCGGCACCGTTGCCGATGCCGAAGAGCGCGGAGTTCGGGCCGCGGTTCACGGTGACGTTGCCCGTGTTGTAGGAGTCGAAGGCGATGCTGGTGCCGAAGTAGCCGCGGGTGAAGGTGGGCGAACCGAGGCCGCGCGAGCGGCTCGCGCCCTGGGGATCGATGCGGGCGTTCTGGCCGGTGGGGCGGGGCTCGTTCATGTCGTTCGTCGCGCCCGAGAAATTGCCGCTGGCGCCGGCAGCCTCCATGCCGGTGGCGAAGATGAGCAGGTCGGACGAATTGGTCGCCCCGATGTCGCTCATGAAATCCTTGGTGTACACGGAAATCGCGGCGGCGAGCTCCTTGATGGGAGTGTTGAGGCGGGTGCCTGCGAGGGTGGAGGTGGCCTGGTAGCCGGTGTCCTTGTCGGAACTCACGACGAAGGGCGACAGGACGATGAGGTCCTCCTCGGCGGCCGGGGCCGAGGCTGGCGTCACGGGCGTGACGGGCGTGGACTGCGCGTACGCGGCGGGGAGGGCGGCGAGGGCCAGTAAGGTGCAGAGGCTGAGCTTTTGCTTGGGGTTTATCATGGTGTTTCCGCTGTTGAAGTCAGGGTAATGGTGGGGAGGGAGGGACTTTGAATTGGGAGGAGGGAAAGTGGTGGGAGGGAAAGGAATGGCGCCGGGGAGGGCAGGTAGCCGGGAGGCAGGGTGTGCTCACACCCAGCTGCCGTCGCGGTAACCGGACCTCATCCAGGGGAGATCCGGGTGCTCGCAGAAGGGAGTGAGTTGCTGGGCGAGCTGCTGCATGCGCTCGGCGTCGAGAGGCTTGAAGCTGCGCAGGAGCTCCAGGTTGGCATCCATGACGGCCCTGCTCTCCATGCCCAGGACGGCACCGTCGGCACCGGGGAGGGTGAGGGCGAAGCGGATGAGGTCCCTGGGATCGAGACCCTTCGTGGTCTCGCGGGGGCGGACGACCTTCATCACCATCACGCCCATGCCCCGCGCCTTCGCCGCCGGGATGGCCACGGACTCGCGTAGTTGGGGATTGGATACCTTGTTGTAGTGGTTGAGGGCGATGAGCATGCTGTCGAAGTCGCCGCGGTCGGCCATGGCCTTCATGGCGTCGGCACTGGCATGGCCGCTGAAGCCGACAAAGCGCGTGACGCCCTCCGCCTTCAGCCGGTGGACGAGGTTGATCAGGTTTCCCTTCTCACTGAGCTTCGCCACGTCGGCGGCGGACTCGATGGAGTGGATCTTGAGCATGTCGAGGTGGTCGGTCTGCAGCCGCTTCAGGCTGCGCTCGATCTCCCGCATGGCCTCGTCAGGCTTGCGGCTGGCGACCTTGGTGGAGATGAACACCTCCCTGCGCCGCGTGCGAAGCACCTCGCCGATGCGGCCCTCGCTGGTGATCCCCAGCTTCTGGTTGTCGTAGTTGCAGGCGGTGTCCCAGTAGTAAAGGCCGTTGTCCAGGGCATGGTGCAGCAGGGCGTGGGCGTCCTCGTCCTTCGGGATCGTGCAGAAGCGGCTGCCCAGTCCGCAGGCGACGCGCGGGATGACGGCGCCCGTGCTGCCCAGCAGCGTGGTGGGAAGACCCTTGGCGTCGGGAGCGGAGCCCTTGCCGGCGGCGGCGAGCAGGGAACCGGCGCCCACGACCTTGGCCCCGGCGAGGAGCGCACCCATCCCGAGGGTTCCCTTGAGCAGGGTGCGACGCGAAAGATTGTGGTCATTCATGGGGTATGGGGAGTTGGGAATCGGGTTGAGCGAAGGCACTCAGCGCACCGTGTGCGCCTCGGTGAATTCCACCTTGAGCTTGTCCGGCGTGGTGAGATTCATGAT
>JAHFTI010000144.1 GCA_023265535.1 Opitutaceae bacterium | reverse complement strand
ACCGTGGCGGCGGGCGCGCTGCCAGTTTCCCAGTTGTCGTTCGAGAGCAGCTTGGTGGTGCCCGAATAGAGGTCGAGCTTCGGGTCCAGCACAGTGACCGGCACGCCGAAGTCCTTGAGGCGCGGACCCACGGCCCGGATGAGCACGGTGCGTGCGACCGAGCCGTGGATGACGAAGCCGGCGTTGGTGTGCTGGCCGGTTGCAAGTGTCACGCGCGTCGAGATGTTGACCAGGGGCGGCGTGGTCTCGACGAGGGCGAAGGTGCCCGACTGCATGTTGCTGAAGGCCCCGACAGAGAGGGTATAGGTGCCGGTCTTCGTGCTCGTGAAGGTGAGGAAGGCGGTGTTGGTCGGCAGCGAACTTGAGGTGAAGACGACCCGGGCGGAGGCAGCCCCTGTCTTTGTGTACACATAGGTGCCCGTGGTGGTGCCTACCTCGGGGCTGGCGATCAGGTCGACATAGCTGCCGTCCGCGTTGATCATGCGGGCGACCGAGCCACTAGTGGCCATCGGATAGGTGCCTTGGGTGATCACGATGCTGAAGAGCGAGTCGGACACGACCGAGGGGGCGAGATCCTGCGCACGCAGGATGACAGCCAGTGAGAGCAGGGCGAGGAGACGGAGGAGACGTTTCATGCTGTTGGAAGAATGCGGCACAGAGATTACCACAGGGGGTAGGACATCCGCGGGGATACCCCTTCATATTCACATAGAGGATCTTGTCGAAGTTTATGGCGCGGGGCGTGAGGCCTTGGGACGGGAAAAGCAGCATCGAAATCCCGTGCCATTCGTGATTGATTTCTCGCCCAATCCTTCATCCCCCGTTCGCCATGCATGACCTTCGTTGTTCACTCGGTCTTTCCGGAGCACTGCTCCTTGGTCTTTCCTCCCTGAACGCGGCTGCAGCCAAGGAGCACGCGCCAGCTGTAGCAGTAGCGGTCCCGCCCGAGGCGCAGCCTGCGGCACTGCAAGCGCCCCAGGCCCCCGCCGCCCTTGCCGCGCAGATCATCGCCTGCGAGCGCGGTACCTGGGAGGCGTTCAAGAGACACGATGCGGCCGCCTACGCGGCGCTGTGTTGCCCGGAGTTTTATGAGATCAGCAGCTCGGGCGCCCTGCACACCCTGGCGGATGTGCTCAAGAGCATGCAGACGCTCCAGACGAAGTTCTACACGATGGAGGACGTGGTGGTGACGCCGTTCGCCGAGAATGTGTGCCTGATCCGTTACCGCATCACGGTCCAGTATTCCGAGGACGGCAAGGACGAGCCGGTCAGCAGGGCGCACGCCTCCGCGGTCTATGTGCGGCGCGCGGGCAAGTGGCTCGCCGCCACCTACCAGGAAACACCGCTCAAGCCCTAGCGTCAGGACAGACTTGGTGTAAGGTGGCGGGATGCCTGTGCGGGCGTTCACCGAGCTCGCAGGGGCGCCCCGGTCCGGCGGGCTTCCGTTGGGCCGGCGAGACCCAATGCCCTCCAACACACACTCCCTGCCGTCGAGACCCAGGGCATCCAGCCCCTTGGCACTCCTGATCTCTTTGGACCCAACAGCCCCCCACTGATGAAAACCAAGTCCTCCAAGACCAGTGCGTCCTCCAAGAAAAGCACGGCCGCCACCCCCGCCGCCTACCTCGCGGCCTTGCCCGAGCCGCGCCGCTCCGAGCTCAAGTCCCTGCATGAGGCGTTGTGCAAGGCGGTGCCCGCGCTGAAACCCTACCTGGCCTACTCGGGCACGATGATCGGCTACGGCGAGTACCACTACAGGTACGCGACTGGCTGCGAAGGGGACTGCCCCCTCGTCGCGCTCTCGAGCCGTGCCCAGTACATCAGCCTCCACGTGTCCGGCTGCCGCGGAAAACAGACCCTCGTCGAGGCCGCAGAGGCGAGCCTCGGCAAGGTCTCCGTGGGCAAGACCTGCATCAAGTTCAAGAAGCTCGCCGACCTGAATCTCCCCGTGGCCCTCGGCCTTGCCGTCGAGGCCTCGGCACTCCTGACCAACGGCAGCACGGACTTCACGCTGGCGGAGAAATGAGGCCGGGGAAATGAGGTCGGGGGAGTAAGGCTGCTGGGGGGGTGAGGTTGCCGAGACGGCCTCGAGAATTGCAGGGCTGGGGGTGGGGGCTGCCCGTTGCTTCCTCATAGGCAGCAGGGTACTTCAAGTGCCCTGCCTGAGGCGGCTGGCTGGCAAGAGCGCTTGGCCATGTCTTGAATGTAAGTCGCAGTTAAATGATATTGAAAGCGGTATATGTATCATTTAAATGCGTTTTATGCCAAATGAGGCTGCCATGTATCTTCCCCCCGGGCTCGAGCGCTCGCTCATTGTCTTCGGCCGGAATGTTTCGATCGCGCGCCGCAAGCGTGGGCTGACTGCAGCCAGCATGGCGGCACGCATAGGCATTTCTCAGAATACCTACGCCAAGATCGAGAGGGGATCTCCCACGGTGAGCCTGGGCGCCTGTGCCATGGCGCTTCATGTGCTTGGCCATGGCAACGTATTCGAGTCGCTGCTCGACGTGAGCAAGGATGACCAGGGCTTGCTCCTGGACCTCAGGAAACTGCCCAAGCGGGTTCGGGTGTCGCGCAGGGAGAAGGCTCCATGAGGACCAGGACGATCCAGGTTTTCACGGGCCCCGATGACACACCCCAACAGGTGGGGACCCTGCGATTCGAGGCCGAGGGCAGCCGCGAGAGTGTGGCCTTTGCCTACGCCGACTCGTGGCTGGGGTTCTCAGGGCGCTACAGCGTTGACCCGTCGCTGCCGCTCGGCCCGGGCTGGAGTTACCATCGCAAGGCCCATATGTCCGTGTTCCAGCCCGCGTTCGCGGATACGGAACCTGACGGCTGGGGGCGGCGCGTGATCCTCCGCGATCATCTCAAGCGGCGGAAATCAGGGGAGGACGGCGAGCAATGGCCCCCCCTGGATTCCATGGATTTCCTTCTCGCCGTCGATGATGCCAGCAGGGTGGGGGCTCTCCGCTATCGTGATGAGGCGGGCGTGTTTCAGCGGGTGCGCGAGCAGGGCCGCCGCACGGCTCCGCCGCTCGTCAAGCTGGGGGCTCTCCTGAAGGCCACCCGCCTGCTTGAGCAGGACCAGGAGTCCGCCTCCGACTTGGCCTACCTCCGCGGCTGCGGCACCTCGCTCGGGGGCATGCGCCCCAAGTGCACGCTCCTCGACGAGGACGGGCACCTCGCGGTGGGCAAGTTCCCCAGCGTCACTGACGAGCGTCCGGTGACAAAGGGCGAGGTCCTCGCGATGAGCCTGGCCAGGTCCGCTGGTATCCAGGTTGCTGATACGCGCCTGGTGCACGCCGACGGGGTCTTCGTGGTGGTGAGCCGCCGTTTCGACCGCACCCACTCCCAGGGACGTGTGCCCTTTGTCTCGGCGGCCACATTTCTTGGCGTCGAGAAGGGGGATCCCGGGGAGCACGCCTATACTGAATTGGTGGAGCGCATGCGCGGGTTCGGCTCCCGTTTTGCTCCTGATAGCGAGGAGCTTTGGCGTCGCATCGCGTTCAACATCCTGATCACCAACCTCGATGATCACCTGCACAACATGGGGTTTCTCCATGAGGCGCGGGAGCTTTGGCGGCTGGCCCCCGCCTACGACCTGAATCCTTTTCCAGATCGCCAGGGACAGGATCTCAAGACCTGGATTTCCGAGGAAATGGGCCCGCAGGCCTCGATCGAAAACCTTCGTTCAGCGGGGCGGGCCTTCGGCCTGAGGAAGGGGCGGGATGTCGTGATCCTGTCCGAGGTCGAGCAGGCGGTGGCCAGGTGGCGGAGCGAAGGCGCCGCGCTCGGGATGACAGCGCGGGAGTTGGACCTGTTCGCCCCGGCCTTCGAGCACGGGCAGCGCGTTCTGGCGCGCAAGGCAGCCGGCCTGCCAAGTGCCCGCGGCCGCTCCTGATCGCGTGCAGTCCCTTTGCGCCTTCGTCGGGGCGACTTCCATGTGCGCTTGAGCTTGGCGCGCGAGGTGCTTTCCTGAGGCACCTTTAACGTGCCCGAGCTCCTCGAAGTCACCCTGTTCACGATTGGCATCGCCGCCCTGGCGACGCTGCTGATCATGCCGCCCGGGGTGTGGCTCGGCTGGTTGCTGGCGCGCAGGGAGTGGCCGGGCAAGGCACTCGTCGAAACCCTCGTGTCCCTGCCGCTGGTCATCCCGCCCGTCGCCACTGGTCTCCTCCTCCTGAAGCTGCTCGGTCGCAACGGACCGCTCGGCGACTTCCTCGCCAGCTGGAATATCGAGATCGTCTTCACCTGGAAGGGCGTGCTCGTCGCCACCATGGTGATGTCCTTCCCGCTCATGGTGCGCAGCGCGCGCGTGGCGATCGAGGAGGTGGATCGCGGGCTGGAGGAGGCGGCGGCCATGCTCGGCGCCGGTCCCCTCGACCGCTTCTGGAGCATCACCCTTCCCCTGGCGCGGCGCGGGCTCCTGGCCGGCTGCGTGCTCTCCTTCGCCCGCGCCCTGGGCGAGTTTGGCGCCACGGTGGTGCTCGCGGGCATGATTCCGGGGCGCACCATCACCCTCGCGCTCGGCATCTACCAACAGATCCAACTGGGCGACGACCACGCCGCCCTCGGCCTGCTCTGCGTCTCCCTCGCCCTGGCCTTCGGCTCCGTGTGGCTGGGCAACCGCCTCTCCAGCAAAAAGGCCCGCGCATGAACGAGGCTTCCACCCCCGCCGTCGCCAATAGGCCATCCTCCCTCGCCGCCGCCAACGGACCTGCGACCATTGCCCTCGACCTCCAGCTCAGGCGCAGCGGGAGCTTCTCGCTCGACGCCTCGCTGCGTCTCCCGGGCTCCGGCATCAGCGTGCTCTTCGGCCACTCCGGCTCGGGCAAGACCACGCTCCTGCGCGTCCTCGCCGGCCTCGAGCGCGTGCCCGGTGCTCGCGTGAGCCTGGGCGACCAAACCTGGCAGGACGACGCCCGCGGCCTCTTTGTGCCGCCCGAGCGGCGCCGCATCGGCATGGTGTTCCAGGACGCCCGCCTCTTTCCGCACCTGACGGTGCTGGAGAACCTGCACTACGGACTCGACCGTCTGAAGCCGGCGCTCCCCGCGCGCTCCTTCGACGACACGGTGGCGTTGCTCAACCTCGGGGCCTTGCTGCAGCGGGGCGTTGCCCACCTGTCGGGCGGTGAGCGGCAACGTGTCGCCATCGCACGCGCGCTCCTCTCCAAGCCCTGCCTCCTGCTCCTGGACGAACCGCTGGCCTCCCTCGACCAGGCCCTGAAGTCCGAGGTGCTGCCCTATCTCGAGCGCCTCCATGAGGAGCTGCGCATCCCGGTCGTGTACGTCACGCACTCCCCTGCGGAAACGCTGCGCCTCGCCGACCACCTGGTCCTGCTGAGCGAGGGCAGGGTGCTGCGTTCGGCGCCGCTCGCCGAGGCCCTGTCCGGCATGGACCTACCCGAGGCCCTCCGCGAGGAATTTGGCAATGTGATGGAGGGCTCCGTCGTCAGCCACGACAGCCAGTACGGTCTGCTCACCCTTGCCTTCGGGGGCGGCCTGCTGCGCCTTCCCCACCGGGCGTTGCCGCAGGGCACCCGCCTGCGCGTGCGCATCAGGGCCTCGGACATCACCGTGGCCGTCGAGCAGACGCGCGGCACGAGCATGCTCAACGCCTTCACGGGCATCATCGACGGCGAGTTCACCCCCGACGGCGCCGCCCACATGCTGGTGCGTATCCGCGTGGGCACTACACCACTGGTCGCCCGCCTCACGCGCCTCTCCCACGACCAGCTCGGCCTGCACAAGGGCAGGACCGTCTGGGCCATGGTGAAGAGCGTGGCCGTGGATTCCTGAGATCCCCGTCCCTTACTTCACGACGATGAAGCCGTGCTGGGTGAAGGCCGCCTGCGCGACCGGCCCCTTCAGCCAGGTGAGGAAGGCTTCGGCCGCCTCCGGCTGCGGGGCGTTCTTCAATACGGCCCCAGGATAATTGATCTTGGGTCCCTGCCCCTGCGGGATCTCCACCGCCACGCGCACCTTTTTCGAGATCAGCGCGTCGGTCCTGTACACGAAGCCCGCCTCGGCATTGCCCGCTTCCACGGCCGCCAGGACCGAGCGCACGCTGTCCAGCGGGACCACCTTGGGACTGAGTGCCTTCCAGAGTCCCTGCTTCATGAGGAACTCCTTCGCGTAGGTGCCTGCGGGCACGGAGGCGGGATCGCCAATCGCCACGCGCCGGACACCGGGCTTCCCGAGATCGGCCAGCGAGGAGAGGGGGGCTTGCACAGCGGCGGGCGGCTTGAGGGAGGGGGAGCTTTCCGACCTTTCCGAGGCTTGTCGGGCGACAGGCGCCTTCCGCGAGACCTCGACGATCACCACCAGTGTGTTGGCGAGGAAGGTGTGGCGGGTGCCCGGCCGCAGGAGGCCGGCCTTCTCGAGCTGGTCGACGCGCAACTCGTCCGCCGAGAGGAACGCGTCGGCGGGGGCTCCCTCCTTGAGCTGTCGGGCGAGCAGGCCCGATCCGCCGAAGTTGAAGCGCAGGGTGTGCCCGCTGGCGGCCGTGAACTGCGGGGACAATTCCCTCAGGACATCCGAGAGGCTGGCCGCCGCGAACACGTTGATTTCCGCGGCGTGGCCGAGCGTGGCCAGGCTCAGGAGCAAGGCCGCCAGGGCGGATGCGAGGAATGGGCGCTTCATGGGAGTGGGCTCGTCTGTAGGCTGTGTCGGGAGTTGTCTATGCGGAGCGGCGCGAGTGGCTGCAACCTGAGATCGCTTCACCTCGCTGGTATCCCCTTTGGAACCTTGGGCGCCTCAGTAGGGATCGATGAACTGGCTGACTGATGTCCAAGGAGCCGAAGCACCCGACATGCCATGTGGGGGCAAACGTCTCCGGGCTCGTAAAGACCTTTAAGTTCGCATTTTTGCTCTCCCGTTTTTTTTACTGTGTTGCCAGACATTTTCTTGCCTTCTGAACAAGTAATACTGGATTAAATTGATAAAAAATAAACATTGGGTTTGAAAATTTTCGAGATAATTACACGCTATGGGTGTGAAGAGGGAGAGGATAAACCAACGTCTTAGGACCGCACCCAAGGGAGCGGTCCTGACCTCCGCATGGCTTAAGGACCTTGGAGTTTCGAATCGTCTGGCCGACTATTATGCGGGGTCCGGATGGCTTTATCGGGTGGGTGAAGGGGCATTTACCACGCACCCGGAGGATCCCACGTGGTTGGGAGCCGTGTATGGGCTGCAGCATAAGTCCCATTCCTTCCACCCTGGAGGGAGGACAGCGTTGGAGCTATCGGGCCTCGCACATTTCTTGCCCCTTGGAGACGCCCATCCCCTATATTTGTTTAGCCGAACGAAGGATCGTCTTCCCGTATGGTTCACACGTTTGCCCGGGGCTGAGCGTTTCCAGCATGTCCGCACCAATTTCCTGCCGCAGGGTATGGGGCTGCGGGAACACCAGGAGGGCGGTCTCAGCGTGTTGGTTTCCGCGCCGGAGCGAGCTGTGCTTGAGTTCCTGCAGGCGCTCACACCTGACGCGTCTGGGTACGATCACGCCAACCTCATCTTCGAAGGTTTGGGAACCCTCCGTCCCGAACTGGTGCAGTCGTTGCTTGAAGCCTGTGCCTCCATCAAGGTCAGGCGCCTGTTCCTTCATCTCGCGGAGAGGCATAACCACGCCTGGTTCAGGCAGCTCTCCCTGGAGAAAATCTCCCTCGGAAGTGGCAAGCGAGTGCTTTTCCCGGGTGGGCGACTGGATTCCAAGTATCTGATCACAGTTCCTGTCCTGGAGGAGCCTCCTGCTGACGCCCCATGAAAGCGACCCCGTTCTTCAGGCAGGCCGATCTGCTCGTGCAGATTATGCCCTTCGTAAACTCGGAACCTTGCTTTGCCCTCAAGGGAGGTACCGCCATCAATTTCTTTCTTCGCGATTTTCCGCGACTGTCGGTGGATATCGACTTGGTCTATCTTCCACTGGAAGACCGCCCACGCACATTAAGTGGAATTGATGCGGCGCTGAAACGTATTGCCGCGCAAATTTGCCGCGCCATGCCGGCTGTGCAGGTTCGGGAGCATCAGAGTGCCTCCGAAAAATGTACACTCAAGCTGAGTGTGCGCATCCCGAGCGGGGCGGAGATTAAAATTGAACCCAACACGGTGTTGCGAGGCACCCTGTATCCGGTGACAGAACGCAACTTGTCGCCTAAAGCCGTCGAGCTCTTTGAGCGCTCGGCAACGATGAGGGTGGTGTCGCTGCCTGATTTGTTCGGTGGCAAACTCTGCGCTGCACTCGATAGGCAACACCCCCGAGATCTTTTCGATGTTCACGGCCTGTTTCAGGTCGAAGGAATCACCGATGAAATCCGGCGAGCCTTTGTGGTGTTTCTGGCGAGTCATGACCGCCCCATGCACGAGCTGCTTTCGCCGAATCGAAAGGATCTGAAGCAGGTTTTTGCGGAGCAGTTTTCGGGAATGACACTGGTTCCCGTGCCCCTTGAAGTCTTGGAGGACACTCGCGAGCGACTGATTGAAAGGATCAACGTGGACCTATCTGAGCCCGAGCGGCTTTTCCTTCTTTCGATGAAGCGTCTCGAGCCCAGATGGGACTTGCTGGGGCTGCCTGGCGTGGAGAAACTGCCTGGGCCTCAATGGAAGCTTTATAACCTGCGGAAAATGGATCCTGCGAAATGACGTTCCGCTGAGGAACTCCTCAGGAGGAAACTCGGGTTGTAAATCAGTCGGTTGAAGTCATTTTCCTGCCCCATGTACCAGCCCCTCTGTGTCCTCGCCCTGCTTGGCACCCTCGCATCGTCGGCCTCGGTTGCCGCTGCTGCCGCTCCGGCTCCGCTTCCCCTGGTC
>JAHFTI010000143.1 GCA_023265535.1 Opitutaceae bacterium | reverse complement strand
GGTTCGCATTGGACCGCGGTCACAGGCCTGTTCACCCCGGAACAGGAGCGCCTGCTCGCCGCGATTCCTCCCCCGCCCCCCGACTTGCGGCCCGACGCGATCCTGCGCCTGGCCTACCCCTACAATTTTGCCCCTGCGGACTGCGGCCGGCTCTGTGTCTTCGGCACTGCCGAGAACATGGCCTGCCCCAAGGGCTCGGTGGTCGGCGCCGGCGGCGGCTCCCTTGCCCTCGCCTTGGAGGAATCCGGCGCCCTGCTGCTCACCCCTTCGAAGTGGTCGAAGGAGGGATTCCTTCGCAGCGGCGCACCGGCCAACCGGGTGCAGGTGCTTCCCCATGGCGTGGACACCGACCTCTACAGGCCGGCCTCCCCTGCGGAGAAACGCGCGCATCGCGCCACGCTTGGCTTCAGGGAGGACGACTTTGTCTTCCTGAACATCGGCTCGCTGGCCCCGAACAAGGGCGCCGTGCTCCTGCTCAAGACCTTCGCCGAGCTGGCCGCCCAGAATCCCCGCGCACGCCTGCTCCTGAAGTTCAATGGCGCGCTCTATTCGCCGAAGGCCTTCATGGAAACGGCCCAACGCGAGCTCTCCCCGGCGGAGCAGGCCCTGCTCTCCCCACGCCTCCTCCTGCTGGGCGTTCAGCACAGTCTCGCCGACATGGCCATGCTGCACCAGGCCGCCGATGCCTACGTCGCCCCCTACTATGCCGAAGGCTTCAACCTGCCCGCCCTGGAGGCCTGCGCCAGCGGCCTGCCCGTCATCTGCACCGCCGGCGGCCCCACGGACGACTTCCTGCCCGCCGCCATGCATCTGCCCATCCGCAGCGGCCGCCTCCCAGTGGAACGGCCCGGTGAGTCGCTGATCATCCTGCAACCGGAGCGCGCCTCCCTCCTCGCCCAGATGAAACGCTGCATGGAGGATGGAGCCCTGTGCCAGCAGGCAGCCCTTGCCGGACCAGCCCACGCCCGCAATGGGTTCACGTGGTCCTCCATCGTCAACCAGGCGGTCGCCTTGCTTCGCGACTGACAACAGACGCCATCCCTTCGCCGGACGACATGCGCCCACTTACAAGTCAGTTGCCTTAAGCCGCCTACCAGAAGCATCCTAAAGAATCCCCCGCATTTCCCGATTCGTTATCCGAAGCCATGTACTCCCTCGTTACCGCATGCATGAATCGTGAGGCCCACCTGAGGCAATCCCTCCAGTCCTGGCTGACGCTCCCCGGGCTGGGTGAAGTGGTGATCGTGGATTGGACGAATTCCCGCCCCCTCTGCGAGCTCTGCCAGCTGGATGGCAGGATCCGGGTGGTGCGTGTCGAGGAGGAACCCCGTTGGATCCTCTCCTACGCCTACAATCTTGGCGTCTCTAGCGCCAGCCATGAGCACATCCTGAAATGCGACGCTGATTGCATGCCCACCGCCGAGGCGACCGCCTGCGTCCCCGGCAGCGACTTTTTCCATGCAGGCTACTGGAAATCCGGCCACCTCCACGGCAAGCCCTCGGTGAATGGCCAATGCAGCTTCTCCAAGACGCAGTTCGACACCGTTCATGGTTATTCCGAATACATCCGCACCTATGGGCGCGACGACGAGGATTTCTACGACCGCATGATCGCGGCTGGCTTCGCGCGCCGCGAAATCATCCCGGAGCACCTCAACTTCATCCACCACGGCGACGAGGAACGTACCTCCAACCAGTTCGCCGCGGCAAAGGCCCCCTCGTTGGAGGAGACCATTCTTCGGCATCCAAGCTACAACGAAATGTTCAACCTCTACCTCTCGCGCACGCTGCCCTGGAGCCGCGCCTGCAGCAAGGCACGCTTCACTTCGATCGAAAAGGGCAATGGATGGGAGCGCGTGAGGCGCGAGCGTGATTCTGAACTGCCCATACCGGAGCCGGTGCGCGCACAGGCGCGTGTCTTTGCACTGCAGCGTATCGTCGTCCAGACGCTCAAGCTCTCGGAAAACGCCGCCCAGCGGCTCGATGAAAAAAGCTGCCTTGCGCTGCTCAAAAACCGCAGCCGCGCCCCCCAGGCCAAATAGGGCACCTGCAAGACAGGCCTTCCGGAATCCGACCACGCGCCAGATGTCACCCAACGAACTTCAACAAGCCTGCCTCGTTGCCCGAAAGCGGCTGGAAACGGGGAAAGTTGCCGAAGCGGAGCTGCTCCTGAAGACCCTCTGCCAACGCGTGCCTGATGCCTTCCCCGCACTCGTCCTTTTTGCCCAGCTGCGCGAGGCCCAGGGAAAAGCCGCCGAGGCCATCCAACTCTACGAACAAGCCTCCCGCGCCGTCCCCGGCCATGCCTATCCCTTCACACGCAGGGCGCTTCTCCTGCTTCGCGGCGGGAAAAAATCGGCATCCCTGTCCCGGCTTCCCGTGGCCGCAGCGCCCTTCGTCAGCATGGGCGATCTGGGCTCCAATGGTCGCTTCGGCAACCAACTCCTCCAATATGCCGCACTGAGGATCTACGCACGACAGGCCTCCTGCGTGGTGGCGGCACCCGACTGGCTGGGTCGTGAACTTTTCGGGCTGCAGGACCCAGTGCCCCCCTCCCTCGCAGGCATACCCACCCTCAACGAGGATGAAACGAGCTCCGTGCTGAAGGGACTGGCCCCAGCGAAACCGAACGTGGACCTGACTGGCTATTTCTGTGCCGATCCTGGGCTCTGGCGACGCCACGCAGAGGCCTTCCGCGCCTGCTTCCACCTGACCGAGCCTTATGCCGGGCTGATGCAAACCGCGGTAAGCCGCCTTCGTTCACGTGGGAAAACCGTGGTTGCCCTCCACCTCAGACGGGGCGACTTCGGCACCGGTCGCTACTGGATCGCCCCGGCTGCCTGGTACCTGGAGTGGCTCGACAACAACTGGGCCTCGCTCGACAACCCGGTTCTCTACCTTGCCACCGACGACCGCAACACCGCCGCCGATTTCGCGCGCTACAGCCCTCTCCTGGCCGAGGACCTCGGCCCCCTCCTCAAGGGCGCCGAGTTCCTCACCGACCACACCCTCCTGAGGGAGGCGGACCACCTGCTCTGCTCCAACAGCACCTTCTCCATGACCGCCGCATTGCTGAACACCAAGGCCGCCGGCCTCTATCGCCCCGACAGGGGAGCCGCTCGCATGCGCGCCTGTTCCCCCTGGACCGAACCCATTCTTGAGGACTGACGATCATGGCAAAGAACCCCGCAACGGTTGTCTCCGCCTATTACAGGATGCCCAGCAAGCGTCCGCATGAATTCTACGTCCCCCATATCAGGCGCTTCCTTGAAACCATCAGGGCCCCCTTGGTCTTCTACACCTCGGCCGACCTTCTCGAGGAACTCCGATCCTACCGCACCATCAACCGGGAGACCACCCGCTTTGAGGTGCTGGAAATTGAGGACTTCAATGCCTTCAAGCGCCACGGCCGCACATTTTGGGAACAGCAATGCCAACTCGACACTGAAAAATACCACACCCCCGAGGTGGCCGCCGTTTGGTACGAGAAAAAGGAATTCGTGCTGCGGACCGCAGCACTCAATCCCTTCAGGACGGAGCTGTTCATGTGGTGTGACTCAGGCCTCATCCGCACCCCTGATTGGATGCCACACATGGCCACCTTCTGCACCGACCTGAAGGTCGTGCCCAAGGGACGCCTTCTCGTCCCCCAGATCCGCGAAATGCCCAAACCCCGCCCAGGCGAACTCCCGCTCTTCAAGTTTCCCGCCATCATGATCGCAGCTGGGTTGATGGTCGGCCATGCGGCCACCTGGCAACGTCTGGCCGACGAGTACGAGAAGGTGCTCCAGGCCTATGTGAAGGCCGGCTATTGCGTGAACAGCGACCAGTACATCATCGCCTCACTGGGCCTGACCAAACCCGACCTGATCCAGTTCGTCGACCTGCGCAAGCACAGCACCTGCCTGCTCGCGGAAAATGCAGGAGGCACTCTACGTCTCGTCGGCCGCGCCCCTTCCCACGGGAACATCAAACCCAACCAGCGCCTGGTCTATGCCTGGACCGGCCATCCCCTGCCCGCCGGGCAGACCGCACTCGTTCCGGACGAGTGGATGTTTTTCCTCTGGTACCTCTCCTGACAGCGACACCGCAACCTTGATTCGGCACGGGGCGGGTCCAGGCGTGGTCATTGCAGGCGGGGTCAGACACTTGCCCCTGCTTTGCCCGGCATAATTTTCCGCAGGACTCCGGGACCGGCATCGCGCGCGGAACGCGGCGACCCACCCCGATTTTTAAGCGACGTATTTCAATGTCATAAATCTAGTTACGTCACTACAGAGGCCGCTGGCAATCGTTTTGCTATCTCAAGGTATGTCCTCTGACGTGCCTCCAGCTGTCTCCTCGGCCCCCGCTTCGGGCCTCTCCTTTGTCTCCACCTACAAGAAGAACCTGGATGACGTGTGGGCGCGTCATGACTGGAGCACGGTCCAGCTGCTGGCCGAGACCCTCCGCACCTGCTGGAAGGAGAAACGCCGCGTCTTCATCTGCGGCAATGGAGGCAGCGCGGCCAACGCGGTCCACCTGGCAAACGACTTCCTGTACGGCATCGACAAGCCCGCCGGCCTAGGACTGAGCACAATGGCCCTCTCCGCCAACACAGCGGTGATCACCTGCCTCGCAAATGACACCTCCTACGAGGAAATCTACTCCCGCCAACTCGCGGTGCACGGGCGCCAGGGGGATGTGCTCATCGCACTCTCAGGCAGCGGCAATTCCCCGAACATTGTTCGCGCCATTGAAAAGGCACGTGAGCTCGGCGTGATCAGCTTTGCCATCCTTGGCTACTCGGGCGGCCGCTGTCTCGCCCTGGCCGACCACCCCATCCACTTCCGCATTGATGACATGCAGGTGGCTGAGGACCTCCAAATGATGGTCGGGCACATGGTCATGCAATGGCTGTACGCCCACGGGCGCGCCTGAACCCCAAGCCCACTCCCCCATGAGCGACCGCATCGCAGTCATTGGCAGCAATTCCTTTTCCGGCGCCAGCTTCGTCAGGCATTGCCTCACACAGGGGCTCGAGGTCCTCGGCGCCAGCCGCTCGACCGAACCGGCAGCGTGTTTCCTCCCCTATCGCTGGCTCCCCGCGCAGCAGCAGCAGGGATTCCAGTTTCTGCAGGCCGACCTCAACCATGACCTCGATCGGCTCATGGAGGGCCTGGACAGCTTCAAGCCCGCTTGGGTGGTAAATTTTGCCGCACAGGGAATGGTCGCCCAAAGCTGGCTCCAGCCGGAACACTGGTATCAGACCAACGTTGTCGCCAACGTCCGCTTTCATGACCGCCTCCGGAAGGCGGTCTGGTTGAAAAAGTATCTCCACGTCGGCACGCCCGAGGTGTACGGGAGCACCGCCGGAGTGATCACCGAGAAGGAGCCCTTCAATCCCAGCACTCCCTACGCTGCCTCGCGCGCCGCCTGCGACCTGCACCTGCGCACGTTCCTCAGGCAATATTCGTTCCCGGTCGTCTGGACACGCGCCGCGAATGTCTACGGGCCTGGCCAGCAGCTCTACAGGATCATTCCCCGCACGATCCTCGCAATCAAGCTTGGCGAGAAGCTCCACCTGCACGGCGGCGGCCACTCCGTGCGCTCCTTCATCCATATCCAGGATGTTGCCGAGGCCACCCTCCGCGTGGTGCAACAGGCGGACGCCGGTGAGTGCTTCCATGTCTCCACCAGCCGCTTCATCTCCATCCGCGATCTGGTCCTCATGATCTGCGATATGCTCGGGGCCCAGTTTTCAGAGGTGGTCAAGACCACCGACGAAAGACCCGGCAAGGACGCCTTCTACACACTCGATGACAGCAAGCTCCGCAACACCCTGAACTGGTCCGACCGCATCGCATTGGAGCAGGGCATCAGGGAGACCATCGACTGGATCGAACGCGATCTCGCCGAAATCCGGACCCAACCCCTCGACTACATCCACAAACCCTGAGGACGCGCCATGCCCCGCTCCAAGATTCTCAATTTCTCGTCCGCAGCCCAGGAACTCGCAGCAGTGCGCCAGGGGAAGGTCGTCGTGCAGTGCCATGGCACCTTCGACATGATCCACCCCGGACACATCGTGCACTTTGAGGAGGCGAAGGCACTGGGGGATCTTCTGGTGGTGACCATCACAGCCGAGAAATACGTCAACAAGGGACCGGGACGCCCCTACTTCAATGACCTGGTGCGCTCCCGCTGGCTCGCCGCCTTGGAGAGTGTCGACTATGTCATCATCGTCCCCCACGCCGCCGCGGTCGAGGCGATCGAATGCGTCCGCCCCAATTTCTACTGCAAGGGCCGCGAGTACGAGAACCAGGACAACGATGTCACCGGAAAGATCAGCGAGGACATCGAGGCGGTCACACGCGTGGGTGGGGAAATGCGCTACGTGGGCTCGATCATTTTCAGCTCCACCAAGCTGCTGAACGAGCATTTCGAGCCCTACCCGCCCTCGGTGAAACGCTTCTGCCATGCGGTGGCCAAGGAGTGCTCGCCGCAGCGTTTCCGCTCCATCGTCGAGGGCTTCTCCAAGCTTCGGGTGCTCATCATCGGGGACATCATCTTTGACCGCTACACCACCGTCTCCGTGCAGGGCCTGACCTCAAAGAATCGCATCCTGTCCGGTCGTTACCTCTCCGAGGAAACCCAGGCGGGCGGCGCCCTCGCCGTGTACCGCCACATCCGCGAGTTCACCCAGCATGTCAAACTCATCAGCCTCGCGGGCATCGAGCCCTGGGTCGACGCAGCGCTGAGCACCTACATGGACACCGGGCTCGACGGCATCGTGCGTTCGCCCGACTACACCACGATCATCAAGCAGCGCTTCGTGGAGCCGCGCGTGGAAGGCAAGGAGCTGGCAAAACTTTTCTCGGTCAACTTCATCGACAAACGCCATCCCAACGAGGAACTCCAACGCCGACTCGTGGAGCGCATTGCCTCAGAAATCACCCACTATGACCTGGTGCTCGTGATGGATTTTGGACACGGCGTGATGGGCGATCTCGTGAAGGACTACGTCCAGGACAAGGCCCCCTTCCTGGTCGTGAACTGCCAGACGAACAGCAATAATCACGGCTTCAACATCATCAATCGCCGCTACCGCAGGGCGGACGCCTTCACGCTCGACCAGACCGAACTTACGCTCGCAGTGGGCAAACAGGAGCTCGATTTTGGCAATGAACTCACGCTGCTGGCAAAGCACCTGGGCAGCCGCTACGCCTGGCTCACCAGGGGCGCCTCTGAAACCCTGGGCCGCAATTGCGTGACGGACATCTCCTCCTGCCCCCCCTTGGAAACCAACGTGGTCGACACCGTGGGCGCAGGCGACGCCTTCTGCGCCGTGGCGTCCCTCGCCGCCACGAGCCGCGTACCGCTCAACATCGCCACCTTCATGGGGCAGTTGGCGGGTGCGCAGGCCGTGAAGATTGTCGGCAACTCCGAGGCCATCAGCAAAGCCAAGCTCCTGAAGGGCGGCATGGCGATGCTCGCCTTCTGAACCGGAAATCCAAGGCAGTAGAATCACGCAAAACGCGATTGTTGACTGGCACTAACCCCTTCTCACGACACAATTAGGCACACCAGCCCCGCCCTCGGATCCAGCGATCCGAATGCCCCCCCCCAGCTTACCATGAACATCCTGCTCACCGGCGGTTGCGGCTACGTAGGTACGCCGCTCACCCTCAGCCTTCTCGAATCCGGACACAAGGTCACCGTGGTCGACCTCCAGTGGTTCGGAAACAGGCTTCCCTCCCATCCCAATCTCACCGTCATCCAGGCGGACGTACGCAATGCGGAACTCGTGCCCATGGCAGGCATGGACGCAGTGCTGCACCTGGCCAACGTGGCCAATGATCCCTGCGCCGACCTCAATTCGAAGTTGAACTGGGAGGTCAACACCCTGGCCACGATGCTGCTCGTCGAGCGCGCCATCAGCCACGGGGTCAAACAATTCATCTACGCCAGTTCGGGCAGCGTGTACGGCGTCAAGGACGAGGATGAGGTCACCGAGGAACTTTCCCTCGTGCCGATCTCCGACTACAACAAGACAAAGATGATCAGCGAACGCGTCCTCCTGAGCTACCAGGATCGCATCGTGGTCAACATCATCCGGCCCGCCACCATCTGCGGCTATTCCCCTCGCATGCGCCTGGACCTCTCGGTGAACATGCTCACCATGCAGGCCCTCACGAAGGGGAGGATCACCGTTTTCGGAGGCGACCAGACGAGGCCCAATATTCACCTGCGCGACATGCTTCGCGTATATCATCATTTCCTCGCCAAGGGCCTCACGCTTCCGGGCATCTTCGATGCCGGCTTCGAGAACATTTCCATTTCCGAGATCGCGCGCCGCGTGACCAGCCACGTGCCCGCCGAGGTGGTGACGACTCCGTCCAACGATCCGCGCTCCTATCGCCTTTCATCCAAGAAACTCTTGGCCACCGGTTATGCGCCGAAGTTCACCGTCGAGGATGGCATCAGGGATGTGATCGCGGCCTACCGCAGCGGCAGCCTTCAGGATACCGACCTTTGCTACAATATCCGGACGATGAAGTCCATGACCTCCCTTTCCTGAACGTGCTCCCCAGCATGAAGCCCACCCCCTCGGACTGCACGGCGGAACTGGCCCAGCGACTGCTGTCCGGCATGCGGCGCATACGGCTGGTGGAGGAAGCCATCGCCACGCGTTACGCACGCCAGCAGATGCGTTGTCCCGTGCATCTGTCCATCGGACAGGAGGCGGTGGCCGCGGGAGTGGCCTCCGCACTGCAGCCGGGAGACCTTGCGATGAGCGGGCACCGCTCGCACGCGCACTACATTGCCAAGGGAGGAAG
>JAHFTI010000142.1 GCA_023265535.1 Opitutaceae bacterium | reverse complement strand
CCCAGTCGACCTTGTCGGGTTCGGCGCGCATGCGCTCCGCGCCGCCGGGCGCGTAATCGGCGTCGATCCATTGGACCAGGGCCGAAAGGGTTCGTCGGAAGAACTTGGGTTGAGGGGTGGCACTTGCGTCTGTCATTTGGCGGCAAGCTTTCGTCGAAGCGGTGGTGGCGCAAGTCGCCCGGGTTGATTTTGGGTGTCCCGGGACCCGGTCCTGACGCTCGGGGCACATTTGTGTTGATCGAAAGGGCGGGGGCGGGAGGATTTAGCACCCTACGCCCCCCGGTCCATAGATGCGCTTATTTCGGCAGCTCCTTGACTCCCTCCACACGCACCGCGCGGTCCTGTGGCAGTTCACCCTGCGCAATGTGGAGCTGCGCAGCAAGGGCAGCCACCTGGGACTGCTCTGGTCCCTTCTCGGCCCGCTCCTCATGCTCGGGCTCTACGTCCTGGTCTTCGGCTACATCTTCAGGGGGAGCTTCGGGGTGGTGGCTGACGAGAGCCGCGCCGACTACGGCCTGGGCATCTTCCTCGGCCTCGCCCTCTTCAACTTTGCCAACGACATGCTCTGCAACTCGGTGTCGCTGGTCACCGACAACCCCAACTTCGTGAAGAAGGTGGTGTTCCCGCTCGAGGTGCTGCCCGCCGCGGCGGTAGGGGCGGCAGCCTTCCACCTGCTGGTGACCCTGTCCCTGGTGGCCTTGGGCATGGTGCTTTTCGGGCGCGGTCTGGGCCCCTCGGCGCTGCTCCTGGTCCCCGTGCTGTTTCCCCTGCTGATGGGCGCCCTGGGGCTCGCCTGGTTCCTCGCCGCGGTCGGCGTGTTCTTCAGGGACTTGCGTCAGATCCTGCCCGCGGCGGGCACCGCCCTCATGTTCGCCAGCGCGGTCTTCTACTCGCCCGAGCGCATCCCCCCGGCCGCGTATTCATTTCTCAAGTACAACCCGCTGCTCCACGCCATCGAGAACGCCCGTGACGTCGTCCTGTGGGACCGGCCGCTTGATCCCTGGGGCATGGGCTATCTCTACCTCTGCGGGGCGCTGGCCATGTTCGGCGGCTTCTGGACCTTCCAAAAACTCAAGCCGGCCTTTGCCGACGTGCTCTGATGGCGGACTCCCCTGCAGCACAGCCGCCCGTGATCCAGGCCGAGGGCCTGGGCAAGGCCTACCGCATCTGGTCTAGCCCGGCCGCCCGGCTGCGCCATCCGCTGGCAAGGGCCCTCGCCCGCCTCCTTCCCGCCGCCCTGCGCCCGGCCTCCCTGTCAGAGGGAAGCTGGAACGGCCAGCCACCCTACCGGGACTTCCATGCCCTGCGCGGGCTGAACCTCGAGATCCGTCGCGGCGAGGCTGTCGGCATCATCGGGCGCAATGGCTCGGGCAAGAGCACCCTGCTCCAGCTGGTCGCGGGAACCCTCTCCCCGAGCTCCGGACGGGTCTCCATCCAGGGCCGCGTCGCCGCCCTGCTCGAGCTCGGCAGCGGTTTCAACCCCGAGTTCTCCGGGCGCGAGAACGTGATCCTCAACGCCACGGTGCTCGGCCTCAGCCGCGCAGAGATCGACAGCCGCTTCGACGCCATCGTGGCCTACTCGGAGATCGGCGAGTTCATCGACCAGCCCGTCCGCACCTATTCCAGCGGCATGATGCTGCGCCTCGCCTTCGCCGTGGCAGTGCACGTGGACCCCGACATCCTCATCGTCGACGAGGCGCTGGGGGTGGGGGACGCCCGCTTCCAGCTCAAGTGTTCGCGCACCATCGACCAGTTCCTCAGCCGCGGCGTCACCCTCCTCTTCGTCTCCCACGACTCCTCGGCGGTCAAGAGGCTGTGCAACCGTGCGCTCCTGCTTGAGCGCGGCGAGCTGGTGCATGAGGGCGCCCCCAACGACGTGGTGAACCTTTATTCCAAGCTCATCGCCGAGGGAGGCTCGCTCGAGGCGATCGCCGGCGACATCGCAAGGCTCCGGAGCGCCCGGGAGGGGCAGGCCCCCGCCGCCGCCGGCACGCAGGCAGGAGTGCGGCCCCGCACCCGGGAGGCCCAGGGTGCTGCGGTCCCAGGGAGCGGCGCCGACGCGCAGGCGCCCGCGGTGCCGGGTGCCGCTGGGACGGGTTCCCAGGGGCCCGCCCCGGACGGGGAGGCCGCCCGCCTCGCCGAGCGTGTGCGCGCCCTGGAGGAGCTGCTCCGGGTGCGCGACCGGCTGCCCGAGGCCCGCGCGGCGGCCCTGCTCGAGTCCGAGCGCGGGCAGCCCCCCGCGGCGGCCGCGGAGTTCGCCTATGGCGGGGAGCTCGGGCTCATCGAGCATATCCAGGTTTTGGATACGCAGGGCGGCGAGCGCACCCTCTTCGTGTCGGGCGACACCGTGCGCGTGCGCCTCAGGGTGCTCTCGCGCGAGCGGTTTCCCGATCCCATCTTCGCGCTCACGGTCAAGAACAGCGCGGGCGTGGAGGTGTATGGCACCAACACCCTGTTCTCGGGCCAGCCCGCCGGCCCCGTCGCCCCCGGGGAGCGCCGCCTGGTCGACTTCACCATGCCCCTGAACCTCATGCCAGGGCACTATTTCCTTTCCCTGGGCTTCACCCACTTCGTCGGCGAGGAGCTCGTCGTCGTGCACCGCCGCTACGATGCGGTGCGGCTCGAGGTCGTGGGCCGAGACCGCAGCTTTGGCATCGCCAACCTCAACGCACGCATCACGGTCGGCGTGCCCTCCCCGGAATGATCCGCTTCTCCCATGCAGGCGCGGAGCACAGACTGGACGCGGGCGCGCATTGGGCCGCGCCCCGCGACGGGGAGCATTACCGCGACGCCCCGGAGGGGGAGCTCGCAGGGCTCATCGCCGAGGTGGGCGCCGGCCGACCCTGGCGCGAGGCCGTCTCGGCCCTCTATGCGCAGTCCAGGCCCTGGCTGCACCGCATCGTCACGGATCCGTGCCGCGACCTCTTCTTCCGGATGAACCCGCCGCCGCCCGGCTCGCTCGTGCTGGACGTGGGCGCGGGCTGGGGCCAGCTCTCCCTGCCCCTGGCGGCCTCGAACCGCGTGGTGGCCCTGGAGCCCACCCCCGAGCGCCTGGGTTTCCTGCGCGCCGCGGCGCGGCAGGAGGGGCTCGACGGCCGCATGGCGTTCCTCCAGGCGGATTTCCAGGCACTGGAGTTCGGCCCGTGTTTCGACCTGGTGTGCTGCGTGGGCGTGCTCGAATGGGTGCCGCGCTTCGGCGAGGGCGACCCGCAGGCCCTGCAGCTTGATTTCCTGCGCCGCCTGCGCGCCTGCCTCGCCCCCGGCGGCCGCCTCGTCGTGGGCATCGAGAACCGCCTCGGCCTCAAGTACCTGCTCGGCGTGCCCGACGACCACACCGGCCTTCCCGGTGTCTCCGTGCTGGGGCGCGAGGCCGCGCTGCGCCGCCACCTGGAGCTGACCGGCGCGCCCCTGCGGGTGCTCACGTATTCACTTCCTGAATACGAGGGACTCTTCGCCGCAGCCGGCCTCTCCGCACCGCGGGCCTGGGGCGCCTGGCCCGACTACAAGCTTCCGTCGCGCATCCTCCCGCTGGGGCCCGGACTGGAGGCGGCCGTGCTCTCGGGCCCGCCCGTTCCCGAGCACAACGGCTACAATGGGGAGCCCTTGTCGCCCGAGCTCCAGGAGGCCCTTTCCTGCCATTACAGGTCGCTCGCCCGCCTGGGCATGGCGGGGGCGCTCGCCCCCAGCTTTTACCTGGAGGCCGGTCCCGCATGAACCCGGCTTGCCCCTCCCGTCCCCGCCCCTCCCGTGCCCGGCAACCCTCCCCCCGCGGAGGCTGCAGCCATGCCTGAGCTTGCTCCCGGAAGCCTCCCCTCCCGCCTCGCTGCCCTCGGTGCCGCCCTGGGGCTGCCACCCCTGCGCCTCTCCCTGGAGACCTTCCCCTCCAAGCCCTGGCGCAGCGCCCGCCACGCCACGCTCCGCGAACTGCTCCGCGTGGACGGCGAGCCCCGCTATTCCGTCAAGTGGTATGCCCGCGACCATCCCCGTCCGTTCGCGGAGTTGGCCGGAACGTCCGCCGCCTTCGGCCGGGCCACGGGCCTGCGCACGCCTGTCTTCGTCGCCCGGGCCGACCTGCCCGCCGCCGTGGGCCTCGTAGAGGAATGGATCCCGGGGGCGCGCGACCTGGCCTCGGCGCTCGCCGCCGGGGCCGTGGAGCCCTCCCATGCCGAGACCCTGCTGACGGAGTTGCATCTCGCCATGCAGGCCGCGCCCGCGCTCGCCACCGACTCCCTGGCAGAGGACCGCCGCCGCTGCCTCCAGGCGCTTGTATGGCTGGGGGAGGGGAGTGCCGACTTTGCACCGCTGCGCGACTGGCTGCTGGGGCCCTACGCGCCCTTCTCCCCGGTCACCCGCCTGCTGCACGAGGACCTGCTGCCCTGCAATGTCCTGCTCACCTCCCCGGGCCGTGCGGTGCTGGTCGATTTCGATCACTGCCTGCCCTCGCGCATGCCCTGGTACGCCGCCTGGAGGTTGGGCTGGTTTTCGTCCTCGCTCCCCGTGCCCTCAGTCAGTGCCGGCGGCGTGCTGGCGGACCAGCGGGTGCGCCTGCTCTGCGTGGCGCTCGAGGTGGAGCGGCAGTTTTCCGTCCTTGAACGCACGCGCTTTCTGCATGATTGGAAGAGCGCCTGGTGCCGCGAACTCCTGCAGGGACGCGAGGCGGTGCCCGGCGCGGCCGCGGAGTCCAGGCGGCTTTCCCTCCAGCTCGAACACTCCCCGTGAAAGTCTCGGTCATCACCCTTTTCCACAACCGCCGCGAGCTCTCCGCGCGTTACCTCGCCGACTGGCGGGAAGCGGGCGTGGATCCCTCCCGTGTGGAATTGCTCTGGGGGGATTCGGCCAGCACTGACGGCACCCGCGAGCTCCTCCTGCGCGAATCGGGGGCCGCGCGCCTCGTCTGCTTCGACGAGAACCTCGGCTTCGCCGCCGGCAACAATGCCCTGGCAGCCCTTGCGACGGGGGAGATCCTGCTCTTCCTCAACAACGACGTCGCCTTCTGTCCGGACTGGCTCGGGGAGCTCCTGGCGGTGCTCGAGGCCCGCCCCGATGCGGGCATGGTCGGCAACCTCCAGCTCCATGTGTCGGGCCGCGGCGTGCATCACGCCGGCATGTTCTTTGCCGAAAGCGGGGTGCCCTATCATTGGCAGCCGCCCCTCCACGCGCTGGACCGCCTGCGTTGGATGCCCGTGCCCGCCGTCACCGGCTGCTGCCTCGCCATGCCGCGCGAGCTCTTCCTTTCGCTGGGCGGTTTCGACACCGCCTACAGGAATGGCTACGAGGACACCGACCTGTGCCTGCGCGTGCGCGCCGCGGGCCGGGAAATCCTCTGCTCCACGCGCAGCGTGATCTGGCACCATGTGTGCTCCTCTCCCGGCCGCCACGCACGCGACGAGGCCAACGAGGCCCTCTTCCTTTCGCGCCATGCCGAGGCCGCGCGGGCCCTGTCGGGCTGGCGTCCTCCGCAGCTGCAGGCGCCCGCCGGCGCGCCCTCCCCGCTGCTTTCCGGCGAGCAGCTCTTCCAGGTGTTCTATCCCTCCGAGGAGGCCTATTCACAGGGGGACAGCCTGTTTCTGTCCTGCCCCTCCGGCCCTGCCTCCACTCTCACCGTGGCGCTGGGCGCCGGTCACCTTTCCTCCTCCAAGCCCCTGCGCCTGGATCCACCCTCGCTGGCCGCACCCCTCTCGCTGCTGGGCGCCTCCCTCGTGGACGTGCGTGATGGCGCGCTTCTCCGCCGCCTCGGTCCCTCCGAGCTGGCCGCCTGCTGTGCCGTGTGCGGCGATGCGGTCGTCCTTCCCGGAGAGGGTATCCAGATCTTGGCTACAGGTGCCGACCCGCAGCTGCTCCTGCGCCTCCCGCGGCCCGCGGGCCTGGCTGACGACGCCCCGCTGCTCCTGGTCCTTTCCCTCGGGGTTCCAAACTCGCCGGCCACCGCTGCCGCCCTCCCGCCTCCCCCTCCGGTCCCGCCCGTTCGCCCGGCCCCGTCGGACCTGCGGCGCATCCTGGTCGATCTCCGCGGGCTCGTCCCCGGCGGGGCCAACGGCGGCGTGAAGCCCTTCGTCCTCACCCTGCTTCGCGCCCTGGAGCGCCGCCGCCCCGACTATGCGCTGACCCTGGCCGTGTGCCCGGAGGCCGCCGCCGAGATCGGCGCCCTCTTCCCCGGTGCCGGCCTGCTCCCCTTGCCCGCGGGCGTGGGTGCCGCCGGGCAGCCCTGGCCCGCGCTGCACGACGTGCTGTATTCACCGATCCAATACAGCACCCTCTCCACGCCCGGCCTGCGTCAGGTGGGGCTCGTCGTGGACCTGCTCCACCGCGACCTTCCCGGCATGCTGCCCGACGCCGAGCGCCATTCGCGCGAGTCCTGGCAGGTGGCCCAGCTCGCCTCCTGCGCCGCGCTCCAGTGCAATTCCGACTTCGTGGTCGCGGGACTCGCCCGCCACTACGGCATCGATCCCGCGACCTGCTTTGTCGTCCACAACGCCATCCAGGGCCGGTTGCGCGGCCCGCGTGCGGCCGCCCTCGCCGCCAAGCCCGGCGGCGGCCGTCCCTACTTCCTCTATCCCGCCAACGACTGGCCCCACAAGAACCACGCCCGGCTGCTTGCCGCCTACGCCGCCTACCGCCAGACCGTGCAGGAGCCCTGGGACCTCGTGCTCACCGGGCACTTCTCCAGCCTGGGCGCTCCCGGCGGCCCCGTGGCCGGCGAGGGGGTGCGGCTGGCCGGCTACCTGTCCGAAGACGCCTATGCCACCCTCTTCCTCGGCGCCTCGGCACTGGTCTTTCCCAGTCTCTACGAGGGCTTTGGCATCCCTGTCCTCGAGGCCCTCTCGCAGGGCATCCCCGTGGCCTGCAGCCGCCGCGCCAGCCTGCCTTCCGTTGGGGGGGAGGCCTGCCTTTGGTTCGATCCCGAGCTCGTGACGGAAATCCACGCGGCGCTTCATCGCCTGCACACGGATGGCACCCTGCGCGCCGCCCTTTCCGCCGCCGGCCCGCGCCGCGCCGCTCTCTTCGATCTCGACCGTGAGTCGGATCTTTTGGCACTGCGTCTTGACTCATCTGCGCCCTGAGCGTCGCCCCGTCCGTCCGCTCCCGTGGAGCGTCGCCCCGCCCCGGCACATCCACAATTGCCATGCCCCTCCCAATCTGTCTCATTTTCGCACCCATGGCCGAGCGTTTCCCCCCCTTCGTCCTCCGCGTGCTCCGTGTCTCCCTTTTCACGGTCCTCGCCCTCTCCCTGCAGCTTCGCGCGGACAGGCCCGATCCCGCCCTCAGCCTGCCGGATGCGAACTTCGCCCTCCTGCGTGAGCTCCTCGACAAGGCCCTGGCCCAGTCGCCCCAGATGATGCAGCGCAGCATCGCCCTCTCGCGCGCCGAGGGCGACCGCATCGCCGGCGACTCCCGCCTCCTTCCCACCGTCTACGCCAGCGGCCGCCTCTCCTACGACAACATCTCCCTCTCCGGCTCGCGCAGCACGAACGGCACCGGCGCCTACTACTCCCTCGGCATCAACCAGCCCCTGTATCACTGGGGTGAATACTCCGCCGAGCGTGAGATCGGCCGCCTCAGCGAGAGGATCGCCCAGAAGGCCTACGGCGAGGCCTACCGCGACCTGGCCGCAAATGTCCGCGCCCAGTTCCTGCGCCTCATCATCATCAAGCGCAGCCTCGCCCTGCGCGCCCACGAGGTCGCCTCCCGCGAGCGCAGCCTCAGGGAGCAGTCCGCCAGGCTCGAGGCCGGCGTCGGCAGCAAGAGCGAGCAGGGCATCGCCCAGATCCTCTTCGACGAAAGCTCCCACAATCTCGAGCGCGAGCGCTTCGAGTACGAGCAGTCCCGCCAGGCCCTCGCCCGTCTCTGCGGCATCGGCTCCCTCGGCGACGAGCAGGTCCCCGCGGAGCTTCCCGCGCCCGTCCTCGCAGCCAACCAGGCCCTCGAGCTCGTCTCCTTCTTCGACCAGACGGAGGGCTTCAAGGCGCTCCCCTCCGTCGTGAGCACACAGCATTCCCTCCGCCAGTCCGAGCTGCGCTACCACATCGCCAGCGTCCGCCTCCTGCCCAAGGTCGACTTCAACGCCAGCACCAGCCTCGACAACCAGACCTTCCTCTCCAACACCTCCCTGTCCCAGGACGCCACCCGCCGCCACACGGTCGGCCTCGTCGCCAACTGGACCCTGTTCGACGGCCTCGCCACCCGCGCCTCCAAACGCCAGGCGCTCGCCGACAAGCGCGACGCCGAGCTGCGCCTCCAGAACATCCTCCAGGGGCTCGACGACCAGAAGCGCGCCTCCGTCCGCCGCTTCGAGCTCGCCGTGCGCGGCCAACGCCTCGCCGAGGAGCGCCGCGAGCGCCAGCGCGCCGCCTACAACGAGGCCCGCGAGAACGCCAGCCAGGGACGCATCTCCCCCAACGTCGTCGACGAGTTCATGACCGGCATGCTCACCACCGAGGTGCAGGTGCTGACCGCCCGCACCGAGGTCTATTCCCGCTGGAACGACCTGGTCTCCCTGCTCTGGCTGGACCCCGCCCTCCAGCGTCTTCCCGCCCATTACCTGAACCACGGCAACTGAGTTGAAATCGACCCCTCTCAAGCTCTCCCTCGCACTGCTGGTCCTCGCCGCCCTCGGCCTGTACTATTGGTTCGGCCCCAGCCGCAGCACCGCCCTCGTTGCCCGCGTCCGTGCCGGCACCGCCGTCAACGCCGTCTCAGGCACCATCATAGTCCAGGCCTCCGAGGCGCAGGAAATCAAGAGCGAGATCTCGGGCCGCGTCACCTCGATGGCCATGGCGCTCGACAAGCGCGTCGCCGCCGGCGAGACCCTGGTCCAGCTCGACACCGG
>JAHFTI010000141.1 GCA_023265535.1 Opitutaceae bacterium | reverse complement strand
TGGGTGCGGGGGTGTCCACGGCAGGGCTCAGGCGGCCGGCACGGGAGTGCGGTCGATCAGCTCGGCAATGACCTTGTCGGTGGTGTTCTCCACGGCCTCCTCCTCGTAGGTGAGGGCGATGCGGTGGCGCAGCACGTCGGGTGCGATCTCCTGGATGAGGCTGGGGGAGAGGAACTCCGCCCCGCGCAGCCAGGCGAGTGCGCGGCCCGCGGCGTAGAGTGCGATGGAGGCGCGCGGCGAGGCGCCGAAGTTGAGGCGGCGGCGGTGGGCCTGGCCCGTGATCGTGGTGCCGCCGGCGGCGAGGTCGCGCGTGGCGCGCACCAGCGCGAGGATGTAGGCCTGCACCTGCGGCGAGACATGGATGCGGTCCACGGCGGCGCGCAATTCCTGCAGCTCCTCGCCATTCGAGACGGCCTTGAGGGTGGGCTGGCGGGTGATCTGGCCCCAGCGCTGGAGCATCTCGGCCTCCTCGCTGATGCTGGGGTAGTCCACGAGCAGCTTGAAGAGGAAGCGGTCGGTCTGCGCCTCGGGCAGCGGGTAGGTGCCCTCCTGCTCGACCGGGTTCTGCGTGGCCATCACAAAGAAGGGCTTGGGCAACGGGTGCGTGTGGCCGCCGATCGTCACCTGCCGCTCCTGCATGGCCTCGAGCAGGGCGCTCTGCACCTTGGCGGGGGCGCGGTTGATCTCGTCCGCCAGCACGAGGTTGGCGAAGATGGGGCCCTTGTGCGGCGTGAACTCGCCCGTCTTGGGCTGGAAGACCATCGTGCCGACGACGTCGCTGGGCAGCAGGTCGGGCGTGAACTGGATGCGCTCAAACTGGACGCCCAGCGCGGTGCCGAGGGACTTGACCAGGAGCGTCTTGGCGAGGCCGGGCATGCCCTCCAGCAGCACGTGGCCGTTCGCGAGCAGGGCTACGAGCAGGCGCTCGACGGTGGCGTCCTGGCCGATGACAGCCTGGCCGATTTCGTCGCGCAGTTTCTTGGACCATTCGGGGCCGGTGATCATGTGAGCTGTAGGTGGTTTTCTGATACTAGATTGGGGCAGGGCGGCGACCGCAAGACCGCACGGGGGTTCCGCACGGACAGGGTTTTTGCCGCGGCGGCGGGCGGGCCGGGCCTGGCAATGGGACAAAGGGTGCGGGCTTTGCGCCGCGGTGCAACTCAGAGTCGCTCCACGGGATCACCGATTCTCAGCACGCCGGACTTGGTCTCGTGGATGACGTTCTGCCCGAAAAGCACGTCCGCCGGCTTTTGCGGGTCGCGCCGGTAGCCCGCCAGGGTGCGCAGCGGTTCGGTCCCGCGTTCCCCTGTCAGCTGGTCCGTGGTGGTCATGATGCAGCGTGAGCAGCCCCCCGCGGCATGCAGGACGACCTCGCCGATCCGGAAGCGGCCGAGGCTGTCCTCCTCGTAGGGAAGGGCCCCGGCCAGCACGAGGTTGGGACGGAAGCGGTCCATGGGCAGGGCTACGCCGCCCGCGGTGACCAGGCGGGCGTTCAGGTCCGCCAGGGAGGCCTGGGCGATCACGAGCAGAGGGACGGCATCGGCGAAGGAGACGCGATGGTGCGTGGCGGTGTCGACGCCGAGCGAGGCGTGCACGGCGGGTGCGGCGAGGGGCGCAGGCTCATGGAAGGGCAGCGTGGCCGGGACCTTCCGCGTTGGGATGGGGCGGGAAAAGGCGTTGCCGATGCGCACGAGGTGTGCGGGCCGACCCAGGAAGGCGCTGAACCAGCGTGTGGCCTCGGCACCGCAGTCCTCGGCCAGCATGCCCGAGGCGCGCCAGACCTCGACGCTGCGCAGCGCGGCGGACGGATCGGGCGCCAGTGGCACGCCGAGGGGGCGCAGGCCCGGTCCCGAGAGCAGCAGTTGCCCGTCCCGAAGGTCCGTGGCGATGAGGGCCAGCGAGGGGTCGGAACGTTGGGTGATGGCCTTGCCCGTCTCGTCCACGATGAGGAAGCGCCGGTCGTTCTCGAGGCCGAGCTCGTCGAGCCGGGCCTCCCCAAGGCTGATGGCACGCAGGGACTTGACCGGGTATATGTGGAGCGCCGAGAGGTGCATTGACGCGGGGTTTACTCCTTCGCGGGCTCTTGCACAACCTCGGGTTTTCCGAGCTCCACCCGGGCCCGCACCAGCGCGCCGTGCAGGAAATGCCCAATCTCCTCGTACAGGGGAACGAGTTCCTCATCGTGCTGCAACACGCGGGCCGCCCAGGTTTCCGGCGTGTAGGTCACCAGCGTGCCGTTTTTCTCGAGGGGGCCGAAAAGTTCCATGGCCCACTGCAGGAGTTTCTCGCGTCTCGCGGTGTCGGTGCCGTCCTCGTACAGGCAGAGGGCCTGGCGATTGGTCTTGGTGCTGGGGTGCTGACGTTCGCCCCATTCCGGCCCGAGGAGTTCCGCATAAGGTCCGAGCAGGCCGGTGCTGGAGATTGACGGGCGTAGGAAGATCCCGGCGTCCCAGCTTTCCTCCTGATGGTAGAGTGCGAGGTAGGCCAGTTCGTTGCCTTCCTTGCCCAGCCCGAGCAGGGCCCGTGGTGCGGGGGGCAGGGGGCGGCCGCGCTGGTCCCGCAGCCCTTCCTGCGGCAGGAGCCTGAGGACTTCGCGGAGCTGTTCCGCCTTCGAGGGCTTGCCCGGGAGCTGGAGGTCGCCGGCTTGGAGGACGGTGTAGCCCATCTCGACCAGGCACATGAGCCGGGGGTCGTAAGCGCGAGGCACCGGCGCCGTGGGCTTGTCGCCGCAGACCACGATGAGGCCGCCGCGTCCCGGCAGCGGCAGCTTCCTGCGTAGCTGAACACTCTCGTGCTCGATGCCCTCGTCATCCACGAGACGGCGCCGCTCCACGAGGTATTGCCCCGGGTCCGTCTCCGGCTGGCAGCGGGCCACCTCGAGGAGCTTCTGCCCTGCCGGCACCAGGACACAGAGGCTTCCTGCATCGATGGGGCTTTGTTTGCGCAGGGCCAACAGGCGAACCGACTGGTCCGCCCCCAGCAGGTCTATCTTGTCCTCGGGGAACTCACGCTCCAGGCCGCGCACATGGGGGAGGGCCAGTTGCTGCCGTCGTTTCTCCTCCGCCCGCACCGCCTCGGAGGCCCGGGTGTGGTCTGCGAGGGGAACCCGCTTGAGTTTGCCATCGAGCAGGCCGATCTGCAGGGCCTCCTCGGCGTTTAGCCGCACCAGTCCATGCGTCTCGTCCGCCAGCACGAGGTCTGTGAAGAACGTGCCCTTGTCGAAGCGGCGATGGATGTCAGTGGAGGTGGTGAGCAGCCGTCCTCCCGTGCCGTCGGCGTTCACCACAAAAAGCCCTCCGTGGCGATTGCTGTAATTCAGGCCCGCTGAGATCGTGGGCACGTTGAGGTTGGTCACGACGACGAGGTGCCGGTTGCCCGCCCAGAGCAGGCGATGGGCGACGGGGGCTGTCTTGCCCTTGTAGGGGATGGGCTGGGGCAGCCTCCGCCCCATGAATCGTCCGTCGTCAATCTTCAGGGGCCTGCCGATGTGCTGCGACGAATCCTCCGTGCCAATCCTGACCTGGGTGAGCACCTTGGTGGGCTCCGAGCAGGCAGCGATGAGCAGAAAAAGATCGGGCCCCTCGCGGAACGTGTAGGCCAGCTTTTCCCCATCGGGGGAGAGTGCGAGTTGGTCACTGGTGAGGCGTGAGAGGCGTGCCTCGAGGGCGGCGAGCAGCCAGGGCTCGGTGGCCGCCTTCCTGGACGCTGCGGTGGCATGCGTCGTGCCTGCGGAGAGCAGACAAGGCAGCAGCAGAGCGGCGAGCAAGGTTCGCATGCTCCTCATTTTCATGGGGTCGCGGAGGCGCGCAATCCCATAGTGTCGCGTCACGCCACGGCCGAGGCCAGGACGTTGGCGCCGCGGCGACCTCAGGCGTGGGGCACCGCAGTGTCCTGCCTTGGCTGGCGTGCCTGCAGGTCGATGGGGGAAAGGGCGGGGACTTCCTTCGCGCCCTTGGCGCCGAGCTCTGCGAAACGGCGGGCACCCGGCAGCACGCTGCCCTCGAGCGAGCCGACCGAGCTGTTGTAGGCCTTCACGGCGCCCTCGAGCTGCTTTCCGAGCTTCTCCAGGTGCTCGGCGAAGGTGGCCACGCGGTCGTGCAGCTGGCGCCCGAGCTGGCTGACCTCCTCGGCATTGCGCGAGACGACCTCCTGGCGCCAGCCGTAGGCCGCGGCTTTCAGCAGGGCGATGAGCGTGGCGGGGGTGGCGAGCAGGACTTTCTTCGCAATGGACCTGTCCATGAGCGCCGGGTCCGCCTCCAGCGCGGCCGCGAGGAAATGGTCGCCCGGCAGGAAGAGCACGACGAATTCGGGCGACGGCTCGAACTTGGTCCAATACTCGCGGCTGGAGAGGTCGTCGCAATGGCGCGACACCGCGGCCGCATGCGCGGCCAGGCGTTCGGCGCGGCGCGCGGGGTCGGTCTCGGCGGCGGCCTCGCGGTAGGCCTCGGTGGGTGCCTTGGCATCGACGGCGATGAGCTGTCCGGCGGGAAGGCGGATGAGCAGGTCGGCGCGGTCGCGGCCGCCGCCGTCCGGCGTGGCCTGCTCGCTGAAGTCGCAATGCTCCAGCATGCCCGCGAGCTCGACCACGCGGCGCAGCTGGACCTCGCCCCAGGTGCCGGCGGTGCGCGTGGTGCTGAGGGCGTTGGAAAGCTTGGCGGCCTCGGCCTGGAGGCGCAGCTGGGCGCCCTGAAGCTGCTCGAGTTGGGCGCCGAGCTGCCCGTAGGCGCTGGCGCGCGACTTCTCCAGCTCGGCGATCTTGGCGTCGACGGAGCCGAGGGAGTCGCGCAGCGGCTGGACGAGCGCGCTGATGGAGGCCTTGCGGGCCTCGAGGTCGCCGGCCGCCGCCTCGCGCAGCTGCGTGAAGGACTGCGTGGCCAGCTTGAGGAAATCGTCGCGGCTCACGCGCAGCGCCTCGGCGGAAAGGCTGGCGAACTCCGCGCGCAGGCGCTCGTGGGCGGCGCGCAGCTCGCCGACGCGCGCGGCGGCCTCGGCCTCGGAGGCGGCCAGGCGGGCGCGTGCGGAGGAGAGCTCGGCGTCGACCTGTAGTTTTTCCCTGGATACACGTGCCAGCTCCTCCTCGCGCAGGCGGAGTCGCTCCGCCGCCGCAGCGGTGCGCCCGCGCAGGGCGAGCCAGGTGATGAGGGCGGCCAGGACGGCCCCTGCCAGGGCTGCAAGGGGTTCGTTCATGCCAGCGCCGCGGTGGAGCCGCGCAGGACCAGGTCGGGCTGCAGGATGAGGTGGCGCGCGGGGCCCTTGAGCGAACCGTCGAGCCGCCCGAAGAGGAGGTTCAGGGCCTCGTGCATGAGCTCGGGAAGGGGCTGGCGGATGGTCGTGACCTCGGGGTCGACGACGCGGCACAGGCTGATGTTGTCGAAACCCATGACGGAAAGCTCGTGCGGGATGTGCAGGCCGAGCTCGCGCGCGCCCGAGTAGATGCCCAGCGCCGTCTGGTCGTTGATGGCGAAGCAGGCGGTGGGGCGGTCGGGTTCGCGCAGCATGCTGAGGGCGGCTTGGCGGCCGATCTCGGTGCCGTCGTCGTCCCCTCCCTGGCTGCCGGAATTGCGCAGCCACACATGGGAGGCGGGCGGCTCGAGGCCGGCCTCCCTCATGGCGAGCCTGAAGCCCTCGAGGCGGTCGATGCGGTTGCAGGAAATGGTGGGGCCGGAGACGAAGGCGATGCGCCTGTGGCCGAGGCCGAGGAGGTGGTTCACCGCCAGGCGGGCGCCGTTGATGTTGTCGAAGCGCACGCTGTCCATGTCGAGCAGGTCGGTTTCCTGCGCACTGCGGTCGAAGGCCACGATCTTGAGGCCGCGCTCGGTGAGGCCGACGAGATGGTCGAAGGAGAGAGGAGAGGAGCCGAGGATCAGGCCGCGGATGCCGCGCGAGAGCATGGCCTGCGCGTACTCGAGCTCGCGGCCGACGTCGCGCTCGCTGTTGCAGAGCATCACATGGCAGCCGCGCTGTCGCGCCTCGTGCTCCATGCAGCTGGCGAAGGCGCCCCAGAAGGGGTTGGCCACCGAGGGGACAATGAGTCCGATGATGGGGACGAAGCCGGTCTTGAGCTCGCGCGCCAGCAGGTTGGGCGCGTAGCTGAGCTGGGCTATGGCCGCGCTGACGCGCTCGAAGGTCTCGGTCTTCATGCGCTCGCGCTTGCCCGTGAGCACGTTGGAAACGGTGCTGATGGACACACCGGCCCGCAGGGCCACCTCGCGCATGGTCACGCCCTCGGCGTGTGCCCCCAGGGGACTGGGAGTCGGCTTTTCTTTGGCTGGCGGCGTGGGGCGGGGCATGGCTGGCGCGGATCTGGCGCCACTACAGTGCGTCCGGTGAACGGAGGGGCAACACCGATTCCTCGGCCCCCGTCGGGGCCCGATCGGTCGGGAAAGGGAGGGCCGCCGCATTCGGGGGAAGCGGCGGCCCTGGGGAACAGTCAGGACAAAACGGAGCGGCCCGCCAGGGGGCCGCGAAGGCTCAGAGCATCATCTGCCCGCCATTGATCTGGATCACCTCACCCACCAGGTAGGAGGCTTGGTCGGAGGCGAGGAAGTGGACCAGGTCCGCGACCTCCTCGGGGCGGCCGAGGCGGCGTGCGGGAATGTCCTGGATCCACTTGTCCATGAGCGCAGGGTTGTTCTTGCGCGTCTCGGCGTGGAATGGGGTGTCGATCGTTCCCGGGGAGATGGCGTTCACGCGGATGCCGAAGGGGATGAGCTCCTTGGCGTGGGCGCGGGTGAGGGCGAGGACGCCGGCCTTTGCCACGGCATAGGCGCTGGCGCCGGGGCCGCCACCATTGTAGGCGGCGATCGAGGTCACGTTGATGATGGACGCCTTGCCGCTGACCTTCAGGTGCGGGATGCAGGCGCGCGTGCACAGGAAGGTGCTCGTAAGGTTCAGGTCCACGACGCTGTTCCAGAAGTCCATGGTCATGGTGTCCGCCGCCGAACGGCCGCCGAGGCCGCCAGCGTTGTTGTAGAGGACGTCGATGCGGCCGAAGTGGGCCACGACGGCCTCTACCACGGCGTTGACCTGCGGCTCCTTGGTCACGTCGCCCGGGAAGGCCTTGGCGTCGAGGCCCTCGGCGAGGAGGGCGGCCTCGGCCTCGGCGCCGAGTTCCGGCGTGAGGCTGTTGACGGCGAGTGCAAAACCCTCGCGGCCGAAGCGGCGGCAGGTGGCCATGCCGATGCCGCCTGTGCCGCCGGTGATGAAGATAACACGTTTGTTGGTCATAGTGGTGATGGAGTCGGGAGTGGGAGGAGAACGGTGGAAAATGGAGTGGGGGCGTGTATGCGGGGAGGGCGCTGGTAACAGGACCGGTGGGGGCGGGGGCGGGCGCGCCGCCCGGGGCCGGACAAACCGGCGGGTCGTGGCGCGCCCACGGCGCTTTGACAGCCGCGGGCGCGCCCGATTGAACCCGAACACGGAACCCTGATTCAGAACATAACCCTAACCTATCTGACGAACCTGGCAGTTGACCGGCACGCCGGGGCGGCCGATCGAAAGGGAGGAAAAACAGGCGGCCTGGGCCGCCCGGAGCGAAAAGGTGGCTGGCGCGATCTCAGTTATCCACTTTTTGGATACGCCCGCCGAGGAGCAGGGCGGCGCCTATGCCGAGCGGCACCAGGGCGGCCCCGAGAACGAAGACGGGAACGTAGCTGATGCGGCTGAGGTAGGGCACCAGCCAGGTGCCGAAGACGAGCACGCCCGCGACGGCGCCCAGGCCGCCGATGCCGGCCACGGTGCCCACCGACCTGCCCGCGTAGAAGTCGCTCGGGAGGGTCTGGATGTTGTTGATCGCAAACTGGAAGCCGCAGAGGACCAGTGCCATGGCGAGCACCGCGGGCGTGGGGGTGGTGGCAATCGCGGCGGCGGCGAAGCCGGGAATGATGAGCACACCGCCGATGAGGATCGCCTGCTTGCGGGCCTTGTCGACCGTCCAGCCCTGGCGGATGCGCCAGCCCGAATACCAGCCGCCGCTGAGGCTGCCGATGACGGCGCCGACGTAGGGGACCCAGGCAAAGGCGCCGATCTGTTTCACGCTGAAACCGAAGCGCTCGGAGAGCATGATCGGCAGCCAGTTGATGAAGAGCCACCAGATGGGATCGAGGAAGAAGCGCGAGGCGACGACCGCCCAGGTCTGGCGGCGCGAGAGGGCCTGTCCCCAGGTCATGCCGGCGCCGCTGGGCGGCGGGGCTGCGCCCTCGAGGATGTGCTGGCGCTCGGTGTCGCTGACCCACGGATGCTTGGCGGGCGTGGCGCGGGCGAAGATCCACCAGGGCACCAGCCAGAGCAGGGCGGCGGCGGCGATGAGCACGAAGGTGACGCGCCAGCCGAAATTGACGTAGAGAATGGCCACAAGCGGGGCCGAGATGACGGCTCCCAGGGAGGCGCCGGCGTTGAAGATGCCCTGGGCCAGCGCGCGTTCCTGGCGCGGGAACCATTCGGCGTTGGCCTTTGCCGCGCCCGGCCAGTTGCCCGCCTCGCTGACGCCTAGCAGGGCGCGCATGGCGCCGAGCTGGAAGGCGTTCCTGACGAGGCCCAGCAGGCCGCAGGACACGGTCCAGACCAGGCAGCACAGGGCGAAGCCCATGCGCGTGCCGAGGCGGTCGAAGAGGCGGCCGCTGAGCGCCTGGCCCACGGCATAGGAAATCATGAACACCGACACGATGGTGGCGTAGTCCTCCTTGGTGAGGCCTGTGTCGGACGAGATGCCCTCCCACATCACTGCCACGGAGGAGCGATCCACGTAGTAGATGATGGTGGAGATTGCAATGAGCGTGATGATGCTCCAGCGAAAGCCGTTCTTGAGGAACATGGGGGTACGAAAATGGTGGGG
>JAHFTI010000140.1 GCA_023265535.1 Opitutaceae bacterium | reverse complement strand
GAATTTCCATTTCGGTGACCGACCGACGTAAAGGGCCATCGCTAGCCTCGGAGCAACGGACCTTTTGGGATCATTCCAAATCTCCGACAGGGGCCATCCGGAGAGAATGTCGTAGAATGGCGTAAGCCTATACCTCCCGCCTGCCTCAAGGGAGACTGAAAAGTTCTTTGCGTGACCGTCTGGAGCCATGAGGAGCCAAAAAATGGCCTGCGCCAGCAGGAAGTTCCGGCGATCTTCCTCTGCATTGGCGCTTCCCCTAAGAAGGTCCAGGGCGCTTTCCATGCCCGGACCTCCATGCTCCTCATACTTCTTGCTGCTGGGAAAATTGAGTGCCTGGCAGAGGTCCTCCTGCGGTCTTCGCACGAGCAACTCACGCCGCCCTTCATGCACCCATGCCCTGTCGAAACGCTCGACGACGAGGGCCTTGAAGCGACCAAAGTGCGCAATGTCCGCAGAGGGGCAGTCCAGCCCGAAGGCACGGAATATCTTCAGGCAGAGCCACTCATTCTCGACGGAGTCACGTAGGTAGGATCTGTGCCCACCTGCGACGCCCAGTGGGAACTTCAGGATGTGCGTGGTGGGAGTCGCTCCGAGCGGCCTGCACCACTTTCCGTTGAGTTTCAGGAGCGCGGTCTTTTCCTGTGCACCCGCAATCGAAATCCGGAACGTGTCATCGCCACTCGTCTCAATGGGGATGTCGGAAGACAGCGCCGTCTGGATATGTTCTTCAGTCTCGCTCTCCGTAAGCTCGACATACCGGACAGCTTGATTTTCGTCCGGGAATTGCCCAGCCGGGAGGAGTTGGATCGCTCCCACGCAATCTCGTCCAATCGCTGACAAGAGGTCAAAGGCCTCCCTCGATGACGTCGAGTACCTCCTTTGAATTCGAGTGAGGATGGATTCGTTGTCGGGGAGGAGATTGTCGAAGAAGTGGGATACAACGGAGCCAGAATAGGAGGCAGTGCCCAGAATGGGCATTGAAAGGGATATGGGGCGAGCGTAGGGCGACTCCCTCCATGAGTCGGCGTAGGTGAAGGAATGCGCGCCTCGATTCAGCTTCCATGCGCCCACCAGCAACCCGTTCATCCAAACGTTGAGGATGGATGCCATGGCTTACCACGCGGGAGGTTGGATCACAGCGTTGGTGGAGGCGTTGGCATCTGCGTTGCCATCCTGAGTGCTGCGTGGAGGACTGTCGCTTGGCGTTTCCTTGGCTTGGATGCACAATTCGGCGTTCAGGCTGGAGAGCACTCGTATCAGCTGCTTCGTGGACAAATTCAGTGGATCTCGCTCGATCTTCGCGACTCGTCCCTGCTTCACACCAATGAGCTGCGCGAGTTGAGCCTGCGACAGTCCGCGATTCTTCCGCAGCGCCTGCAGGATCGCGCGCAGCTGCATCGAAGTGATCACTCTGTGGGACTGGGGCATCCTCGAGGATTATTCCGTTTAAGGAATGAATACAAGATATTCCTTTAGTGGAATTATTGGCAAATAGTCCTTAAAGGGAATATGCGGCAATAATTCCTTTTAAGGATTATTGATTGTGAGTAATTGAGTTGCAGATCAATTATCGGCGATCCTATGTGCCGCACGTGTGGAGAGAAATCCTGAGTGTGCCGACGCCCCGGATCTCAGGCAGCAGGTGGCTCGTTGAGCCATTCAATGCTGAACCAGGCAAGTTGGCCTTCAGGCGGGCTGGGCCGTGGCGACCGTCAGGTGCAGCCGATAGCTCATGGTGCTGCGGTCGTGCAGCCGCACATGCCAGGGCAGGTCGTCGCGCTCCGCATGGAGCTTGAGGGAGGAAAGGGAATTCGGGTGGGCGCCCGGGGTGAGCAGGGCGCGCAGCACCGCCTCGCTGGCACCTGCCGTCGTGGTGCGCTGGGAATGCCCGCCGAGCCAGGCCTCCACCGGCGTCGCTGAGGAGGCCCAGTCATAGGGGCAGCTGAGCAGCAGCTTGCCGCTGGGCTTCAGGATGCGCCCGAGCGAGCTGAGGAATTCGTGAGGCATCGGCACGCAGTCGAGCACGTTCAGGGCCGTGGCGAAGGAGAAGCTCCCTGCGGGGAAGGGCAGGGCTGAGGCGTCGCAGGCCCAGAAGTCGACATTGTCCGCACCGGGGAAATCGACGGGAAATTCGCGGCGGTCGTACACGATGCCCACGCGGCGGCGCGCATAGCGGACCTTGCCCTCGCGCAGGACCTGTGCGGCCACGCGCAGCATGGAGAAATTCAGGTCGATGCCCAGGATCAGGGAGCGGCTGCGTCCCGCCAGGGCAAAGCTGCCGCGCCCCACCGAGCAGCCGACATCCAGCAACGGGCCCTCGGGAAGCAGCCCGGTCGCCTCGATGCCCGCCTCGAGTGTGCGCAGCATGGACCCGGGCAGCGGGTCGGTGCAGGTCTCGACCGGGTCGAGGTCGCCGTAGTGGTCCCAGGTGTAGGAGCTGAGGTATTGGCGGGTTTGACCGAAGAGGGAGTCCGGTCCGCAGCAATCTCCCAGCATGCTCTCCACCAGGGCGCCGTGGTCGCGTTGCTGGGTGATGGCCTGCAGGTTGTCGGCCACGTATTGGCGCAGGTTGGCGACGAGGATCGGAATGCCATCGATGATGGGATACTCGTGCTGGCACTGCGCGTGGGAGCAGTGGATCACTCCCTCAAGGATGTGCCCGTTCTCCTCGCGGCTGACCTTGAAGAGCGTCAGCGGCGAATCGGCGCGGCGACTGCTGCGGCAGACGGGGCAGACGGGCCGCAGGGTTTCGAAATGGCGGCGTTTCACGCGGTTCAGCCCCCGATCATCACGGTGGGGCAACCCGGGGGCAGGATTTTGCCCGTGGGGGAGGGAATGGGGGCGACGCAGGAGGCATGCATGGTCATGTCACCCACGCGGGCGGCGGGCATGCCCTCGATGAAAACCGTTGTGGAGCCCTTTGCGATCATGCCGGGGCCTCCGGGCACGCAGCCGGGCAGGGTGCAGGGTGCGGTCATGTCCATCACGCGCGCCGCCGGCATGCCGCCGATCGAAACGGTGCCTGCTCCCTTGACGATGTTCAGGGGCAGGGCCGGGTGGGGCACCGGCGTGGGCACCGGTGCGGGCGGGTGCATGGGGGCGTGGCAATGGGGTGCAGTCTGAAGCACCTGGTCCCCGATGCGTGCTGCCGGGGGCATCAGAGTGTCCTCCTGTAGGTGGGGAGTGAGGAGTGCATCGACATGGCTTGAGGATATTCCCTTTGGGTTGCGAATCAAGCAGGGCTTTGACTGTGTGGCGGACCGCGGGACGGGGGGCGGGTCAGGACCTCCTGAGCAGGCGCAGCTGGGCGAGGCCTTTGAGGCTGCGTTGCAGCTGCTGCTCAAGGGCGGGGTCATCGGGTGCAGGGGACGTCGGCGTCTCCCCATTGGACTTTGCCTCCTGATGGAGCTGGGCGAGGTAGCGCCTCATCTCCGCTGCCAGCGTGGCGTGATCGCGGGTTCCGTCGAGCAGTGAGAGCAGGTGTTTGCCCAGCCCGCCGTTCACTTCCACGAAGGATCCACCGTAGCTGAAGCCGGTGGGCGCACCCTTCGCGATGCCCCAGCGTGCAAGGGGGTGGGCCAGGGGGCGCTCCGGAATCTCCTTCGCGGAGGACAGCGGACCCCAGGTAAACTGCACGAGGCCGGGAACGCAGGCGCGCGTGAAGTACATGCGCAGCTCCATGTCAAAGTCCGGGGCGGGCTCGCACTTGTCAGCCAGGAGACGTGCGCGTGCGGCCTTGAGCAGTTCGGGGAAGGGCAGGGCCTCCTCCCTGTGTTCCGCCAGCACCAGCATGGCCGCCTTGGTGGCTGGTGTGCCGGCGCGGAGCTCAGCCTTCTTGAGTCCCTCAAAGTCCAGGGTGCCTTCGTCGGTCAGCAGCTTGTCCGGGTTGAGGCGCTTGCACCTGCAATGGATCCAGAGCTCGTCGAGACGGGTGTAGTCGAGCGCCCGGCACAGGCCTGGGCGGCACAGGAGGGTCTGGCGGAAGCGGCGCCCCTCGATGAAATCCAGGTACTGCTCGAGCAGGATGCGGTTGCTCTCAAGCGGCTTGAGCTGCTCGCGTGCGGTGTCGCTCAGGGCGCGGCTCACCGGGGTGAGGCATTCCGCCTCGGAGAGGTATTCGAGGCCGTGCTGTGAGGCGTGCTTGAGGAAATCGGTGAAGAGCAGGGGCGCACTGATGCTCGAGAGCTCATCATGGTAGAGCGAGGAGCCCATGTGGGTGTCGATGTTCTTCAGCTCATCGGTGATCCACTGGGTGTAGTGGTTGGGCATCATGCTCCCATCGCTGATCATCTTGAGCACGCTTCGGGCCTGCTCGACCTTGTCCTCCATGTTGTCCGTGTCGCGCGTGTGGAAACGGATGATGGTGCGCACCATCTCGCGCAGGTGTGCCCCGGGCAGCGCCAGGTAGCTCACGAAGCCAATCCCGTGGGGTGCGAGCAGGCGGCCCAGGGTGGCAAGGAGCGCCTCACGCACCTCCTCGGGCACCCAGGAATAGACGCCGTGCGCCATGATGTAGTCAAACTGCCCCAGGGAGGGACTGAGGGCGTCGAGCTTGCGGATGTCCGCCTGCTCGAGGCGCACCTGTTTCAGGCCCAGGTCCTCCATCATCGCCCGCCCGCGCGTGATGGCTTCGCCGGCATAGTCGATGCCGGTGTAGCTGGAGCCGGGATGGAGTGCCGCCATCGCGGCCAGGTTGAAGCCGTCGCCGCAGCCCAGTTCGAGCACACGGCAGGAGCCGGGGTGGGCCACGTTCAGGCCCCGAAGGAAGCCCTTGACGGAGAGGTTGTCCACGAAGGTCTGCGGGTGGGCCATCGAGGGGTAGGCGACGCGATCGTAATCGTTTCCGGCGGGTGTGCTCATGAAGAGGGGGACTGGGGACGCGGAGCGTCCCCGTAATCAGCACTCATTGCGCGGCGGGTCAACCGGCAATGCCCTTATATCAGCGCCTGATGGGCAGGGGCTTGTGTGAGCAGGTCAGGCCGGGGGCACTCAGACGTAATGCAACTCATGCGCGGCGCGCTCGAGTTCTTCGCGGAACTGGGGTGCGGCGATGGCAATGAGGGCGCGCGTGCGCTGGCGGATGGATTTTCCGTAGAGGTCGGCGATGCCGTGCTCGGTGACGACGTAGTGCACGTGGTTGCGCGAGGTGACGACGCCGGCGCCGTGCTTGAGCATGGGCACGATCTTGCTGAAATCCCGGCCGTGGAGCTGCAGGGTGCTGGGCAGGGCGATGATGGGCCTGCCGCCCTTGGAGCGGCCCGTGCCGTACATGAAGTCCGCCTGGCCGCCCACGCCGCTGTAGAGGCGCGGGCCGATCGAGTCGGCGCAGACCTGGCCGGTGAGGTCGACCTCGATGGCGGAATTGATGGACACCATGCGGTCGTTGCGCGCGATGATGAAGGGGTCGTTGATGTACTCGGTGGGGTGCAGCTCGACGAAGGGGTTGTCGTGCACGAAGTCGTAGAGGCGCTGCGTGCCCATGAGGAAGCCGGCGACGATCTTGCCCGGGTGGAGCGACTTGCGTTCGCCGTTGATGATGCCGCGCTCGACGAGGTCGATGACACCGTCCGAGAAGAGCTCGGTGTGGATGCCCAGGTCGCGCTTGTCGCCGAGGTAGCGCAGGACCGAGTCGGGGATGCCTCCGATGCCCAGCTGGAGCGTGGAGCCGTCCTCGACGAGGCTCGCGCAGTGGCGGCCGATGTTTTCCTCGGCCCCGGAAACCTCGCCCATGTGGTATTCAGGAAGCGGATACGAGACGGGGATGATGTGGGTGAGCTTGGAGACGTGGATGAAGCTGTCGCCGTGCGTGCGCGGCATGCGGTCGTTGATCTCCGCGATGATGATGGGGGCGCACTCGGCGGCGGTCTTGGTGACGCCCACCTCGATGCCGAAACTGCAGTAGCCGTGCTCGTCGGGCGGGCTCAGGTGCAGGAGCACTGCGTCGAGCGGGAGCACGCCGGTGCGGAAGAGGCGCGGCACCTCGGAGAGGAAGCAGGGGGTGAAGTCGGCGCGGCCCTCGTTGACGGCCTGGCGCACGTTGGCGCTGATGAACAGGGAGTTCACGCGCATGTGTTTCTCCATGCCGGGTGCGAGGTACTCGGAGCCGGTCACGGTGAGGATCTGCGCGATCTCGATGGGCGGGGTGAAGCGCGGGGCCTGGCGCACGAGGGCCTCCATGAGGCGGCGCGGCACGGAGCAGTTGCCCGTGAGGTAGAGACGCATGCCGGGCCGTATCGCCTCGATGGCGCGGTCGGGTGTCGTCAGGTGGCTCTCGTAGTGGGAAAGCCAGGACGGGTGGGGCGTGGTCTTGGACGGGGAAACGCGCAGGGTGTCGGTGCTCACGGTGGGGCGGTGTTGCCCGAGTGCCGGTTCCCTTGGGGTGTGGGGATGGCCGGCACTCGGGTGGGCGGTCGGTTCGGGTTCGGTTTGGGCGCTTGGACGGGGTGGGGCGGAAGGTGGAGGAGGCGGAGAAGGCCCGCCTGGGGAGCTGTCACGCTCCGGGCGGGCGTGCGCGGCTGCGGGCGGTCGGGCTCACATGAGCAGCTGGATATGGTCGTCTCCATGGAGGCGGCTTATCTGCGCATCGATGTCGACTAGCTTGAGCTTGTGGCGGTGGCAGCCGCTCTTCAGGCAGCCCTCGAGCATGCCGCCGTTGGGCAGGTAGAGGGCGAACATGGGCGAGTGGCAGAAGTCGCAGTGGTGCTCGTCGAGCTTCAGTGCGGTCCGGCAGGTGGGGCAGTACATCTCCACGACCACACCCTCGGGGATGTCGACCTCGAAGATGTTGTGGAAGCTGCCATAGACGGGATCGAGGTGCACGTGGCCGCGCACATCGCCGTACTGGAGTACGACCTTGATGGAGGGGTAGCCGTTGATGGGCAGCACGGGATCCATGAGGCTGTGCCCCCTCGGACACGCGGCGTGCTCGACGTGGAGGGCCCCCGAGGGGACCTCGATGATGATGCGTTCCTTTTCCATGGCGGGGTCTTTCTCAGCCGAGGGCGGCGGGGGCCGCGGCGGCGCTTGCAAAGTTCATGCCCGCCTTGAGGGCGTGCAGGTTGATCTCAAGGAGGTGCTCCTTGCCGTGGCCGAGGATCTCGCGCAACACGGTCTCAAGGGTGTCCATGCGCACGGCCTGGCTGTGGGCCAGGTACACGCCGAGCATGACGACGTTGGCCACGCGCAGGCTGCCCTGTTCGAGGGCGAGCTCGTTGGCGGGGATGCCGATCGCGACGATGTCCGTGCGCTGGGGGGCGCGCGGGATCATGGAGCTGTTGAAGACGAGCAGGCCGCCGGGCACCAGGTCGTTCTCGAACTTGTCGAGCGAGGGCAGGTTCATGGCGATCAGGCAGGTGGCCTCGGTCACCGTGGGGGCGCCGATGGGTTCCTCGGAGAGGATGACGTTGCAGTTGGCGGTGCCGCCGCGCATTTCGGGTCCGTAGGAGGGCAGCCAGGAGACCTCGCGGCTCTCCTCCATGCCCGCGCTCGCGAGGAGCTTGCCGATCATGAGGACTCCCTGTCCGCCGAAGCCGGCGATGATGATGCGTTGTTCGTTCATGATCAGTCTCCCCCCTCGACGTCCTTGAAGACCCCCAGCGGGAAGGCGGGGAGCATGTTTTTCTCGAGCCACTGCAGGGACTCGACCGGGCTGAGGCCCCAGTTGGTGGGGCAGGTGGAAAGCACCTCGACCAGGCTGAAGCCGCGGCCCTCGAGCTGCATGCGGAAGGCCTTTGCGATGGCGCGCTTGGCGGCGTTGAGGCGCGGTATCGAATGGACGGATACACGCGTGACAAAGCTGGTGGCCTCTATCGTGGCGAGCATCTCCGAGACGCGCAGCGAGGCGCCCTGGGTGGCGCGGTCGCGGCCGAGCGTGCTGGTGGTCGTGCGCTGGCCGGGCAGCGAGGTGGGAGCCATCTGGCCGCCGGTCATGCCGTAGATGGCGTTGTTGACGAAGATGACGGTGATGTTCTCGCCGCGCGCGGCCGCGTGCACGATCTCGGTCATGCCGATGGAGGCGAGGTCGCCGTCGCCCTGGTAGGTGAAGACGACCTTGTCGGGGTGCACGCGCTTGACGCCGGTGGCGACGGCGGGGGCGCGGCCGTGGGCCGCCTCCTGGGCATCGCAGTTGAAGTACTCGTAGGCGAAGACGGCGCAGCCGACCGGGGTGACGAGGATGGTCTTCTCCAGCACGCCCAGCTCGACGAGGACCTCGGCGACGAGCTTGTGGATGATGCCGTGCGTGCAGCCCGGGCAGTAGTGCATCGGGGTGGAGGTGAGCCCGAGGCTCTTGGCATAGACGGTTTTCATGGCTTGGCCTCCCTGAGGATACGTTCGACCTGGAGCACGATCTCGGCGGGGCTCGGCACCATGCCGCCGGTGCGGCCGAAGAAGTGCACGGGCTGGCGGCCGTTGACCGCGATGCGCACGTCCTCGACCATCTGGCCCATGCTCATCTCGACGACCAGGAAGTCCTTCACGGCGGGCAGGCCCTGCGTGAAGGCGGCGAAGGGGAAGGGGTAGAGCGAGATGGGGCGCAGGAGGCCCACGCGCAGGCCCTGTTTGCGGCACTTGGTGATGGCGGTCTTGGCGATGCGGGCCGTGGTGCCGTAGGCGACGAGGACAAGTTCGGCGTCCTCGCAGTCGATCTGCTCGTAGCGGACCTCGTTGCGCTCGATGAGGGCGTACTTGGCGAAGAGGTCGTGCACGTGGTGCTCGAACTCGTCGGGCTTGAGGTAGAGGGAGTTGATGATGCGGCGGCGGCCGCCGCTCTCGCCCGTGCCCGAGGTGGCCCAGTCCTTGGGGAGGAGGCCGGCGCGGGGCTTGGAGGCGGGGATC
>JAHFTI010000139.1:1694-8839 GCA_023265535.1 Opitutaceae bacterium | reverse complement strand
CAGGCCAACATGGTCGCCGCCGCCTCCGAGCAGGTCAGCCGCAACGTCGGCGTCATGGCAATGAGCACCGAGGAGATGCAGGCGAGCATCCAGGAGATCTCCAACAACACGAACCAGGCTGCAACGATCGCATCCCAGGCCGAGACCCTCGCCCATGAGGGCAATGTTTCCATGTCGCGCCTGGGCCATAGCAGCCAGGAAATCGGGAAGGTCATCAGCGTCATCCAACGCATCGCCGCGCAGACCAACCTGCTCGCCCTCAACGCCACCATCGAGGCCGCACGCGCCGGCGAGATGGGCAAGGGCTTCGCGGTCGTCGCCTCCGAGGTCAAGCTGCTCGCCACGCAGACCGCCGCCGCCACCAAGGAGGTGGAGGAGAAGGTCCTCACGATGCAGAGCGACACCCAGGCCTCCATGCTGGCCCTGGAGAAGATCACCGCCGTGATCACCCAGATCAACCAATTGCAGGTGGCCATCGCCAGTGCCGTCGAGGAGCAGGCGGTCACCACCAACGAAATCAGCCGCAATGTGAGCGAGGCCTCCACAGGCGTCGACAACATCGCCCAGAACATCCAGTCCGTCTCCAAGGCGGCGGCCGGCACTTCCGACGGCGCCTCAAAAACGGCGGACAATGCGGCCGAACTCGCCCGCCTCGCCGTCGCCCTGAAAAAGGTCCTCGACGAATACAGGCTCTCCTAGGCTCGACCTTGCCCCTTGCAACCGGCATGCTCGGCCCTGCTCGATCATGCAAACGATGGCTTTCAGCGTGAAGCCCCTGCAGCGCGCGTGGCATGCATGCGGCGGCCTCCTGAGTGCCTGCCTGCTCCTGTGTTGTGTGCAGCCTTCGCTCCAGGCCGCACCGCTCCACGCTGCCACGCCCCAAACACCCGCCGGCAACTCCGTCGAACCAGCACGCGGCCTGCGCCTGGGCCTGCGCATCGAGGCCTGCGAGAAACCCCTGGGAGTCCTCGTGACGGAAGTCCAGCCGGGCTCTGCCGCGCAAAAGGCCGGTGTGCGCCAGGGGGACCTCATCCTCTCGGCCAATGGCACCCGTGTCAGCCAACCCGCCGAGCTCGCCTCCCTCGCGGCAAACGCAGACAGGCGACAGGGAGTGGCGCTCGAGATCAGCCGCTCCGGCAGGCTGGTGCGTTGCGTCGTCGGCCAGGAACATCCCCTGCGCAGGCAATCCAGCGCCTCCCTGCCCCTCGTGGATGCTGGCAGCCGCGAGCAACTCGCGCGCGCACTTGCGAAGGCAAGCTATGCCCCTCCCCAGGAGCTCGCCCGCCGCCTCAGGGAGATCAATGTGCTCAGCACAGTCCTCATCGACCCGACGAGCGGACGCCTGCACCTGCAGGGCCACTACGACCCGGCCTATGCAAGCGGCCCCATCGACTACCACGGCCTGCTCGCAGACGCCCTGGCCAATCCCTATCCCGCCTTCAGCCTCGAGGGCACGAGCCTCAACAATCCCGTGCTCAGGCAGATCGAGTCGACGTTCGACCGTGAGTTTGCGCGCAGCGACAAGGACCTCGCGTATGGAGCCCAATGGATAAAATCGCTGGTGGAACGCGTGCTCTACAGCAGGGACAAGGACAGCGAGGACTACGCCGAGCTCGAGACTCGATTGAGGGCCTTCAACACCACCCCGGAGGAGTTCAACGGCTATTCGGAATGGATGCGAAGCAAGTATTCCGACGCCAAGGTGCTGCACTCGGCACAGCGCTTCCTCGAACAGCTCTTCCGCAACGCAGGCTACAAAAACAAGGCGGGCGAGGCCCTCGCCACGTACCGCTTCTTCATCGCCGTGCCCAGGCGTGAAAACCTCGAGTACCTGGCCGCCGTGCTCGATATCGAGGAGTCCCTCAGGCGGGCGGATTCAGCGGTGCGCGCCGGACGCGACAGCGTGGCCGCAGAGCGGGATTTCAACGCGGATTTGTACAGGAGGCTCCTGTTCCTCATGAATGTTCCGGAGAAGCGCCTGCAGGCTGCGGTCTCGGGTTTCCGCACGGGCAAGGTTTCCGAGACAGAGCTCACCCGTATGCTGAGTGAACAGCAGGACCGTGCCGCCTCGCTCTTCCTCGACAAGCTGACCGACGGAATGACCTTCTCCGGCGCAGGGCTGAGCGCACAGTACAAGTTCCCGCCGCTCAGGCAGGGACTCAACACCTTTGGGGCGCGCCGCGATTCCCCCCTGATGGACCTGTTCTTCCGCGCCGATTACACGCTGAAACTGCTGACCTCCTCCTCCCGTGCGGCCACGCAGGTCCCCGGGCATGAACCCTCGAGTGTCTTTCTCGCCAGGGAAAGCAACAGGGCCGGCGCCGCCTCAGGCCGTGAGCCTTCCACGGGACTGCTCAGACACTGGCTCTACCCTGGAAACTTGAGTTTTGATGAACTGCCGGAAAAGCGAGGCCTGATCTTCCGCTCCGCGAGTATGCGAGTCGGCAGCGAGCCCCTCGAGCTCAAGGGAGGTGACCGGAGGGGCATTGAGTTCTATCGGCAGTCACTGACCCGGTATGCTGGCCGGGTAAGCGAGAATTTCGACGCCTATGCCCGGGTCTTCCCCTCTCTGCATATGCTGCGCGAATCAACCAAGGTGGTGGCCCTGGCTCGCTGGGCCCGCAAAAACGGACTCGTTCTCCACCCCGAACCGACAAGCACCGCACGCGGAAACCTGCCAGAAACCTGCGAGGGCTTCTGGGGCCTCAGCTACATCAAGGGCAGCAGCCGAAAGGACACCGACACCATGATCCTCTGGGCCCACGGTGGCGTCGAATTTGGCCGGAAGGCGGGCGAGGACTGGATCCAGTCGCGCCCCGCTGATCCGGTGGTGGTCAATGACACCCTGCGCCAGTTGGCCGCGAGTGCCGCCCTATCCGAGCAGGCGGCGGGACTCGCCCTCGGGGGAGACCTGGATGGCGCGCGCGCCCTGGCTGAGCGCGGGGCCGAGGCCATGACGGGGCGCATCGACCTTTCCTCACTGCCGTCCTCGGTTCCGCTGCCGCAAGGCACTGTCCCTGCGGGCCCCGGCGACCTGACGGAAAAGGCCTCCCTTGCGCAGCTGAGCACGGAAACGGTCGACCGCAATGTCACCGCGCTGCGCCGCTCGCTCGAGCAGGCCAACCAGTCGGCGCAGCTTCGCGGCAGCGATCCCATCCGGGCCGAAAAGCTGCGCGCCGACTCCGAGGCGGGCGCGGAGAGCGCCAAGGCCAACCTGCGCAAGGCGCACACCTCGCTGCGCGATCACCGCACCGGCCTTCTCCCCCTGGCGGGACTCATGGCCGACCTGCGCGGCCTCGATCCGGATCGTCCCCCGACGGTGCAGCCCACACGACCGCAGGGGCCCGCCGCCCATCCACGGCTCCTGGCCGCCGCACAGCTGGCGCCCACGCCGGAGGAGCTGCGCACCGAGCTGACGCGGCTGCGCGGCGAACTCGAGCTCCTGAAAAGGTCGCTGCAACGCCTCGACCGCTCAATCCAGATGGACCGCCGTGAGTTCGCAGCCTGGGAGGCGGAGGCGGACGCCGCTGTCAGGCGCGCCAACGAGCGCTTCAGGCAATTCGTGGTCGATGAGCTCAAGGACGCCTTCTTCGGCTTTGCCGAACATTACTTCAAGGACGTGAGTTACTCCAAGGAACGCCTGTCGGACCTCGAAAAGGCGCAGCAGGGCCTTGAGCTGTCCGAGTTCGACGACTGGGCACAACGGGACGACGAGGGCCTGCAGCGTGTCGCCGACGGCGTCCGCATGCTGGCGGACAAGGCCCCCATCGCCGAGGAGCTCAAGCTCCTCGTGTGGTCGGTCGACCAGAGCTTCGAGTCGGGCTACGACATCAGTGCGTGGCTCTTCAGTTGGAAACGCCTGCAGCAACTCGACCGCAACTCGGAGCAGTTCCTGCAGGCGGTGCGCAAGAGCGGCGACAGGATGAAAACGATCGTGGGACGCATCAACGACATCGAGCGGCAGCTCGGGGAGAAACGCCCGCCACCACCCTCACGCTGAGCGGCGCCGCGTTCCACTCCACGTGCCTCAGCCCTGGGCGGCCGGAAGCTCCAGCACGAAGCTGGCCCCGGTGCCGGGGCCCTCGCTCCGGGCGCTCAGGGAGCCGCCCATCTCCTTGGCGGCATTCGCGCAGAAGTGCAGGCCGAAGCCATGCCCATGGGCGCCCGTGGTGAAACCCTGGTTGAAGATGAGCAGCAGGTTCTCCGCGGGGATGCCGATGCCGTGGTCGCGCACCTCGAGGCGCACGCGCCCCGTGGTGCCGGGCTGGATACTGACCTCGATGCGCCTGTCCGACGGCGCCGCCTGCAGGAGCGCCTTGCGCGCATTGCTGAAGAGGTTGACCAGGATCTGCAGCAGCTTGCCGCGCTCCACCCGCACCTTCGGCACGGCGGCAAAGGCCCGCGTCACGTCGATCTCTTGCCGCGCCAGGAGGGAGGCCTTCATGCGCAGCGCGTCCTCGACGAGGACCGCCAGGTCGAGCACCTCGACCAGGCTCCCGTGGCTGGCATAGCTCTGCTGGGTGGTGACGATCTGATTGATGTGGGCCACGCTGTGCTGCACCAGGTCCAGCTCCTTCTGCATGCGTGCATACTCCTCGACGATCTGACGGGCGAGGGGCTCGATGTACCCCGGAACCAGCCGGCCCTTCTCGTCCTGCGTGAGGTACTCGCCCAGGGCGCCGGAATGCTCGCGCAGCAGCTCGGCCACCTTGAGCAGCTTGTGCGCGCGCGACTGCTGGATCACCTGGCCTATCACGCCGACGGACACATTCAGGCTGTTGAGCACATTGCCCACGTTGTGCAGCACTTCCGTCGCCACCTCGGCCATGCCCGCCAGGCGCGAGGCGTCCAGCAGGTCCTGCTGGGCCTTCTCGAGGGCCGCCTCCACCCGCTTGGCCTCGGTGATGTCCTGGCAGAGCCCGAAGGTCCCGACGATCGCCCCCGCCTCGTCGCGCAGGGGAAGCTTGTTGGTGAGGGCCCAGGTTTCGCGTCCGTCGGACCAGACCTCATGCTCCTGCTTTGCCAGGATCGGAGTGCCCGTGCGCATGATCGCCTGCTCGTCATCATACGCAGGCCGCGCATGGGCCTCGGCGAAAAAGTCGAAATCGGTCCTGCCCAACATCTCGGACACCTTCAGCCCGTGCTTGCGCGCGGTCGATTCACTGACAGCCACGAAGCGACATTCCCGGTCCTTGAAAAAGACCACGTCGGGCACATTGCGCAGAAACTCCGCCAGCAGCAGCCGGTCAAGCGGCTGGCCCGCCGGCACGGTGGGTGGGGTGAGCTCCTGGGGCGACGGACTCATGGGAAACACCGAAACGGAACAAAAGGCAGGACCTTGAGACAAACCCAACACGCAAGGGGGAGTCCCCGCGAACCCGGAGACTCCCGACTTCCTGCCACTCAGGGCTTCAGTTCGAGCACCAGGGCGCTGCGGCCCGGCACACTGAGCTGCTCGTTGAGCTGATACTCCACCCCTGTGACGACATCCTTGCCCTGCGCCAAGCCCTGGAGCCCCTCGGCGAAACGCCCGCAGGGCAAGGGAGTGGCCTGCTCGTTCTTGTTGAGGATGACCATGACCTTCTGGTCGGCGTGCAGGCGGAAATAGACATAGACGCCCTGCTCGGGGTTGAAGTGAAGCATGCGTCCGTCCTGCAGGGCCTTCGAGCCCCTGCGGAAGACCAGGAGGCGGCGCATGAAGTCCTGGAAATCCTTCTGGTCGGGACGCAGGCCCTCGCCCGTGAAGGCGTTCACCGTGTCGCCCGCCCAGCCGCCCGGGAAGTCGGCGCGCAGGATGCCGTCGTCGCGCTCGAGCGGGCTCGGGATGAGGATCTCCGTGCCATAGAAGAACTGCGGAGTGCGGGGCATGGTGGCGATGAAGGCGGTAGCCATCTTCATGTGCGCCAGGTCGTCCTTGAGCAGGGAGAAGACTCGCACCAGGTCATGGTTGCCCTCGAGCAACACCAGGGCGCTCGGATCGGGATAAAGGTTGTCGAACATGAGCGATTCGTAGAGGCGCACGAAACCCTGGCCCCACACCTTGCCCTCGGGTTCGTTGAGGGCCTTGATCAGCACCTCGCGCAGCGGGAAATCCATCATGCTCGGCATGGGGGAGGCATAGCCGTCCTTGTTCCGGTGGCCGCGCAGCCAGTAGGCCACCATCACGGGGTTGTCGTTGAGCTCCTCGCCCACGAGGGTGAGGCCCGGGAACTCCGCCAGGATGGCATTCACCCAGCCGGCAAGGAAGGTCTTGTCCGAGTAGGGATAGGTGTCCACGCGCAGGCCGCTGAGGTCGGCGTACTCGACCCACCAGATCGCGTTCTGGGCAAGGTAGGTGGCGAGCAGGGGATTGCGGTGGTTGAGGTCGGGCATCGTGGAAACGAACCAACCCTCGACGAGGCCCTTGAGGTCGGCTTGGGCGGCATAGGCGTCCTGCGCCGTGTTGTGGCGGTGGTTGGTGCCCGTGAACTTGGCGTTGTTCGTGATCCAGTCGCTGGCGGGCAGGTCCTTCATCCACCAGTGGCCGGAGCCGATGTGGTTGGGCACGATGTCCTGGATGAAGCCGATGCCGAGGGCCTTGGCCTTGGCCGTGAGCGCGCGGTACTCCTCGTTGGTGCCCATGCGCGGGTCGACGCGATAGAGGTCGGTGACCGAGTATCCATGATATGAATACTCAGGCTGGCGGTTCTCCAGCACCGGCGTGGGCCAGATCTGGGTGAAGCCCATGGAATGGATGTAGTCGAGGTGGCGGGCGATGCCGGCGAGGTCGCCGCCATGGCGGCCGCCCGGGTTGGCGCGGTTGGGCTTCTCCTCCATCTCGGCGACGGCGTCGTTGGCGGGATTCCCGTTGGCGAAGCGGTCGGGCACGATGAGGTAGATCGAGTCCTGCCGGTTGAAGCCGCGGCGCTCGGCGGAGCCGGGCTGACGGGCGAGCAGGCGGTAGGGGCTGCGGAGCACGACCTCGGTTCCGCGCAGGAAGCGCAGTTCAAGCTCGCCGGGCCGGGTGTCGGCCGCGATCTCGAGCTCGAGGAAAAGGTAGTTGGGATTGTCGGTGCGCACGCTGCGCGCGAGGCGCACGCCCGGGTGGCTGAGCTCGGGCTGGAGCTCGGCGATGCGCTCGCCATGCACCATGACCTGAAGGCTCG